>JACRHF010000057.1 GCA_016217665.1 Nitrospirota bacterium
CAGTGATATTATCCTGACAAACACCTTTGGTTCAAGTCGTCTCCGCCTTGCCGAGTATGGTGCGGAGAATAAGTTAAAAGAGATTAACGAGGAAGCCGTCAAAATAGCACGGAAGGCTGCCGGGAATAAGGCATTTGTAGCCGGAGATATCGGACCTTGCGGGGCAACCGTCTTTCCGATAGGGGAGCTGTCCTTTGAGGAGGCGGTGGATCTGTTTTCTGAGCAGGCAGAGGCATTGGCAGGCGCTGGATGCGATCTGATTGTCGCAGAGACGATGTATGATCTGGTGGAGATACGGGCTGCTGTTGTCGCTGCGAAGAAAGCGGCAAAGGGGATTCCCATCGCTGCGTTAATGACCTTTACTCAGGATGGACTGACAGACACGGGGACTGATCCAGAGACAGCGGCGGTGGTCTTGGAGGGGTTGGGGGTTGATATCATTGGTGTAAACTGTTCCACCGGGCCTGCAGAAATGGTAGGGGTTGTAAAAAAGATAGCCGCCTCAACAGATGCATTTATCTGTGCAGAGCCCAATGCAGGTCTTCCAACCAATATAGGGGGTAGAACTGTATTTCCTGCCTCTGCGCAGGAGGTGGCTTCCTATGCAGAACAGTTTGCAGATGCAGGAGTGAACATTTTAGGAGGATGTTGCGGAACGACTCCTGAGTATATCCACCTTCTGGCCCAAAGGATAAAAGGAAAGAGGCCGCATTCAAGGAAGCATTCAAAAGGGCTTAAGCTAACCAGCAGGTCAAAGACCGTTTATGTGGGAGAGGGATTCCCCTTTCTGAAAATAGGAGAAAAGATTAATCCTACCGGCCGGAAGGTGTTTGCTGAGACGATAAAGGAAGGCCGTATGGACATGGTCATCACTGAGGCCCGGGGACAGTATGAGGCCGGGGGAATGGCACTGGATGTCAACGTCGGTGTCCCCATGACCGATGAACCCGGAAACATGGGACGTGCCATAGAGTCTGTTCAGACAGTGATGGATATACCTCTTGTCATAGATAGTTCCATTGTGGAGGCCATAGAGGCGGGGCTTAAGGTATATGCAGGCAAGGCCCTTGTCAACAGCGTTAATGCAGAATCTGAACGGATGGAAAGACTGTTTCCTATTATAAAAAGATACGGGGCTTCTGTAATAGCCCTCCTTGCCGGACATGATATCCCGGAGAAGGCTGTGGAACGGTTGAAGATTGCAGAATATATTCTCAAACAGGCCCTATCGCATGGGATACGACAGGAAAATATTATATTCGACTGCTTAGCCCTTACGGTATCAGCGGCTCAGGAGGCGTCAACCCAGACCCTTGAGACCATCCGGCTGATAAAGCAGGAACTGGGTTGTCCTACGATATTAGGTGTCAGTAATGTCTCCTTTGGTCTCCCAAACCGAAAGGTGATACATAATACGTTTTTGGGTATGGCAATCGGATATGGATTGGATGCCGCCATTGTTAATCCCTATGATTTGGAGATGCATCAGGCAGTAGCTGCGGCAAGCTTATTTGCAGGCAGAGATATGGGTTGCCGCAAATATATCGTGCTACAGGAGGCTTCTAAAGAAAGAGGGGAAGAAGAGAAGGGACAAAAGGGGGGGGCGGCCAAAAATGAGTTGAGTACGGGAAATAAAATATTTAATGCGATTGTTGAAGGCGACAGAGACGGGGTAGAGCTCCTTGTTAAAAAAGGCATTGAGGAAGGTATGGACCCGGGAGATGTCTTCCTTAATATTATGACCCCGGCTATCAGACATCTTGGAGATCTCTTTGCTGCGCGAAAAAAGTTTATCCCCCATTTAGTGGCCTCTGCAGAGACGATGAAGAGGGGGGTGGATGTCTTAATTCCTTATCTGGAGGCAAAGGGGGCCTTTGAGAAGAAAGGTACTATCATTATGGCCACTGTAAAAGGAGACATCCATGACCTTGGAAAGAATATCTGCTGCATGATGTTGAAGAATTTTGGGTTTGAGGTGATAGACCTCGGGAAAAATGTTCCCTGTGAGGATATCCTAAGCGCTGCCAGGAAGTACCACGCTGATATTATCGGACTCTCAGCATTGATGACGACAACAATGATGCAAATGAAGGTCGTTAGAGATGCCATTGAAGAGCAGGGTCTTTCCTGTAAGGTCATGATAGGAGGGGCGGTTACTACTCAGAGGTTTGCTGAGGAGATAGGGGCAGACGGTTATGCGAAAGATGTGGGCGACGTTGTTCATGTCACTGAGAAATTGCTGCAGAGGCATCCTGCCGCCTGAGGTAAAGGTTTCTTGACGGCGGGATAAGCTGCATGCTATATTCCAGACAGATGAGATGTTGTTCTTACCGCTGAGATGGTCAATGAGATTAGTCCGTGCAAGTAGAATCTATTGGATCAAATACGTTGTTATCAATTTGGTTATATTCCTGGGTGTCATCCTCATCCTGAAGAATTCTTCCGCAGAGGGCAGAAATGAGACCTTAAGCTTAGGGGTGCAGGAATATGCCACTCCCATAGAGGCGATAGATTTTACACTAAAGGATCTGGATAATAAGAGGATTAGTTTAAGAAACTACAAGGGGAAGATCGTTATGCTTAATTTTTGGGCAACGTGGTGTGCACCCTGCCGTTTGGAAATGCCTTCTATGGAAAAGCTGTACCGGCAATTTAAAGATAAGGGGTTTGTTGTCCTGGCTGTGGCCGCCGGAGAGAAGGCAGACGATGTCACTGCCTTTGTTAAGGAATATCATATTACATTCTCTACCCTTTTGGATACTGATCAGGGAGTAGCAGAGGGATATAAGGTGTGGGCCCTTCCGACTACCTATTTCATCAATGCAGAAGGTAAGATCATAGGAAGGGTTAATGGCAGCAGGGACTGGAGTGCCAAAGAGGCAACTCAGTATATTTCGTCCATCTTGCAAAAGACCTCTCTGTCGCAACTGAAGAGGCACTAATAAACCATTTACAAAGGAGGTAAACCATGTGGCAAAAGAGATTTATATTTTTCATTCTGGTTGTTGTGTCTGTGTTGGGCGGGAGTCGTATGGTGATAGGAGATACAGGAGGTCATTATGCATCCTATAGGCATATGATGGATGAAGATATGAAGGAAGAGATGGGAGAAGGATCGTGTATGAAAGGGCCTGGCATGAAGATGCCCAAGATGGGTGGGCCGATGATGAAGAAGGGTATGGATATGGGGATGGGGATGCCTATGATGTCCCCGTGGATATACGTAAAGGAAAGGCTTAATCTCACGGAAGAACAAACCAATAAATTCGGGAAGATTTACTCTGCCTATCGGAAAGAAGTATTGAAGAATAGGGCTGATATTGAGATCGCAGAGATAGAGCTTGGAGAATTGCTGAAAACGAAAGAGGCTGATGAAAAGACCATAGAGGAGAGTGCGAATAATTTGGAGTCGTTAAGATCTCACCTGAACATATCCAGGGTCCGGGCGCTTATAAAGACAAGAGAATTTTTATCAGATGAGCAGTATGAAGACCTGGCAAGTTTCATCCTTGGATGGATGGGGCATTCCCAGATGAGAGGGGCATGTCATCATGAAGGGATGAGTGAGGGCGAGATAATGGGATGCCAGTAGGCAGAAACGATGCCATTTTACCATGTCAGACAGACCTATAGGGATTTGCAGCGTGTCCGCCAGATTCTGAACACCCTCATCAAGCATGGTTTTGGTTATGTGGTGGAGAGGCTAAACCTCCAGGGTTATATCCCGTTAGGTCAGCGACTGTTTAGAATCCCTAAACGCGAGGCGGTCCCCAGAAATGTTGCTGAACAGTTCAAGCTCGTTTTTGAAGAGCTTGGCCCTACCTTTATAAAATTCGGGCAAATATTAAGTCTAAGAAGGGATATTCTGTCTGAGGAGTTCGTTAAAGAGTTAGAGAAGCTTCAGGACAATGTCCCACCCTTTCCTGTGGAACATTCCAGACAGGAAATCCTGTCTCAGTTTGGCAAGCCAGTCGAAAATCTTTTTGCCTCATTCGATGAAAAGCCTCTTGCCGCGGCATCTATCGGACAGGTTCATAGGGCACAATTACTTGATGGGAGAAATGTGGTCGTCAAGATACAGAGGCCGGGTATTAAACAAATTGTAGAGACCGACCTCAATATATTGATGAATTTGGCAAAGTTGTTGGAGAGATATATGCCGGAGGCCAGGCTGTACGACCCTGTCGGCATGGTAGAGGAATTTGCGAAATCTATCCGCCGGGAATTAGACTTTCGTATTGAAGGGAGAAGCGCAGACAAATTCAGGGAGTTATTTAAAGGGTCCAGGACCATATTTGTGCCGGAAGTGATATGGGACCTCAGCGGGCCGCGTGTCCTGACTATAGAGTATAAAGTGGGAAAGAAGGTTACAGAGGTGGTTGGAGATATACAATACCGGCATGATCTGGCAAAACGATTTAACGAGTCTTATTTGATACAGATTTTTGAACATGGCTTTTTTCATGCGGACCCTCATCCGGGCAATATATTTTTCCTCGGCGACGGACGGATCTGTTTTCACGACTTCGGCATTATGGGGCACATGGATGACGAGATGGTGGACCATTTGTCAAACCTCTTTCTAGCCTTTATGGATAAGGACGCTGCCAGGATGATAGATGTCTATCTTGAGGTGGGCATCATTACAGGTGATGTTGATATGAGATCCCTTAAACGGGATATTGGTGATTTCCTGGAGAGATATTATGGTATTCCTTTAAAGGAATTCTCCTTTGCTGAGTTCATGGAGGGGCTTATAGCGATAGGAAGACGTCATCAGATAAAGGCCCCTACCGAACTGCTCTTGTTTGGGAAGACGTTCATGACGGTGGAGTCTGTCGTGAGGGTTTTGGATCCTGATTTTAATCTTGTAGAAAATATAAGGCCATATACGCAGGTCTTGCTGAGGAAGAGACTCTTTGAGCCCTCCAGGATTTACAGGGATATCATGAAGGGCGGCATGGAGATCAATAATATCCTCCGGAATCTCCCCCATGATCTCCGCAATATTTTAAGACGCCTTAAAGAAGGCCGCATCGAGTTGGATGTGAAGCATGATAAACTTGAAGATTTAGAACTGCACATCGATAAAGCCAGTAACAGATTGTCTTTCAGCCTCATCATCGCTGCTATTATCGTCGGTTCCTCTATCATCATGCAGACCCAGATGGGACCTCTCATATTAGGGTTCCCCGTCATGGGGGTCATCGGTTACCTTGTGGCCGGGTTCTTAGGGCTGTGGCTTGTCTGGGCCATTTTAAGGTCAGGGCGGTTGTGAGGTTGAGTCATTTGTAAGGATGTTCATTATTTCCTGATAACGTGCGGCCGCTTTTTGTACAATATCGTCAGGAAGCACTGGTCCGGGAGGGCGTTGATCCCACTGGAGGGTCAGGAGATAATCCCGGATTATCTGCTTATCATAGCTGTCCTGGCTTTTTCCTGGTTGATAGGTCTTAACGGACCAGAAACGGGATGAGTCCGGAGTAAGTATTTCATCTATTAATATAAGCTTATTATCAAGCAGGCCAAATTCAAACTTTGTATCAGCAATAATGATCCCCTTCTTTTCCGCCATGGCCTGTGCCTTTTGATAGATATGAATGCTGGTGTCTCTTAACCTTCCTGCTAATTCATTCCCAACGATCCTGCCTGCTTCTTCAAAGGATATGTTGATGTCATGCCCTTCTTCGGCCTTGGTACTCGGGGTGAATATGGGTTTTGGAAGTTTCGCAGACTCGTCGAGGTTAGCAGGCAGTTTTATCCCGCATACTGTACCGTTTTTCTTATATTCTTTCCAACCTGAGCCGGACAAATAGCCTCTGACAATACATTCCACAGGAAGCGGTTTTGCCTTTTTTACGAGCATACTTCTCCCGGCAAGCATAGCCCTGCTGGATTGACATATAGGAGGGAACTCTTCGGTCCTTGCACTGACAAGGTGGTTGGGTATTATCTCTTCCATCTGTTTGAACCAGTAAAGGGATATCTGGGTCAGTATCCTTCCCTTGCCAGGAATGCCATTGGGCAGGACCACGTCAAAGGCGGACACACGGTCCGAGGCGACGAGTAAAAGATAATCTCCAAGGTCGAAGATATCACGAACCTTGCCGCTCCTGATAGGCTTTATGCCGGGAAGTTCTACCTGTAGTACTACCTTTTCTATGACAACCCCCGATCAAATCCCCCTTTATCCCCCTTTTCTAAAGGGGGGGAGGGGGGATTATACTATCCACTTTTCCCTATTATTCCTTCTTTGCTGACATGGTCTCTATGAGGATCTTTGCTACTTCCGGCCTTGAGAATTCTGGCGGCGGAGTGATACCACTTCTCAGCATCTCCCGGACCTTTGTCCCTGAGAGGGCGACATGTTCGACTGAATCATGAGGACAAGTTTTATAGGATGCCATACTCGTACAGCGTTTGCAATAGAAGGTGTGGTCAAAGAACATAGGGGTGATGCCAAGTTCGCCATCTTCAAACTCGTCAAAGATATAGTGGGCATCAAAGGTCCCATAATAATTGCCGACGCCTGCATGGTCTCTTCCAACGATGAAATGGGTACACCCGTAGTTCTTTCTTGCGATAGCATGGAATATGGCCTCCCTTGGGCCGGCATACCGCATGGCTGCAGGAAAGACAGCAAGCATGGTCCTGTCTTTCGGATAGTAATTTTCAAACAGCGCTTCATAACAGCGCATCCTGACTTCAGCAGGGACATCATCCCCCTTTGTAGCGCCGACCAGGGGATGAACCATGAGCCCATCTACAATCTCAAGTGCTGATTTTTGTATGTACTCATGGGCACGGTGTATAGGATTTCTTGTCTGAAATCCCACGACCCTTTTCCATCCCTTTTCCTGAAAGACCTTTCTGGTATCCGCCGGGTCAAGGCGATACTGCAGGAAATCCTGATGCCTGGGTCTCTGGAAAAGGGCGATCTTACCGCCTACAAGCACCGGTCCCGAATCATAGACATACTTCACGCCAGGGTGCTCGGCGCTATCGGTCTTGTACACCTCGATAGCCTCCTTTTCCTTGTCGTGAGGATAAATATCTTCCACAGTTATCAAGGCCAGAGGATGTCCTTTCTCATCCATTAGGGCCACTTCATCTTTAAGCGCAAGACCATCGGCTACCTCTTGGTCAACCGAAAGCGTGATGGGGATGGACCAGGGCAGGCCGTTGGTAAGACGCATCGTGTCTATCACTGAATGATAGTCATCCCTGCACATAAATCCTTCCAGAGGACTTAAGGCCCCTATGGCAATCATCTCAATATCAGAGACTTCCCTCTGTGACAAAGGGATCTTTTTTAACTCCCTGGCCTTTAACTCTGCCATCTCTCTGTCTTTTCCACGTAGTATGCGGTTAATCAATTTACCGCCATGCGGTATGGAATGCAGCATTTGTAATACCTCCTCCTTGTTAATTCATTTTAGGGTTCTATGATTCAAGCCTTTTCTATCACTATCCTGTAATGCTTGTCCTCTATCTTTTCTTCTTCGAGTATCTTATGACCTTCGTTCAAGACGCTCCTCGGCACATTCTGGTAGGGTTCCCCATCATCAATGATGATTTGCAGTACCTGGCCGGCATCCATCTCCTCTAATTTCAACTTTGTTTTTACAAAGTTATAAGGGCATGCCACCCCTTTTAAGTCTAACTGGGCATCAATCTTCCTTTCCATGGGTCGTTTTACCTCCTTCTTTGATTCTTCTTCCCGTTGCCGGAATTTAAAGTTCTTGTCAATCTGACTATAGGCCTCCTGAGACTCTCTTGCCAGAATCTTTGCGAGGGATATCTTTTCTTTAATCTTTTCCTTTGATGCAGGTTTTCCATAATCAGTAAACAGGGGCTCAACGCTACCGGATACAATGCATTTGTCAATGATCTTATCCTGAAACTCCCTGAGGAGTTCCGCCTCTACCTCGGTATCAATCCCAAAGGGGACCAACATTCCCTTAGAGATGGAGATGATGGCCCGCTCAACCCACTTCAGGGCTTCATCAACCTGCCCTGCATCAAAGAAGAGCGCAGCCTCGGCCGCCTCCCGGCTGCCGGAGATAAGGCAATCTTCTATCAAATCGACCACGCCACCGGCACACTCCCCGGCCCCGAGTTTTACCACAAAGTCCTTTTCAGAGCCCCAATCGTAATAGTTGTCAGGAGACTCTGCAAAAGATGGGATGGAGGTATGTGCCCCTAAAAAGTCCTGTATGTAATCTAATCCAGCCCGGTCAACATACTGGTAAAACGGTTCTCCCGGCAGGCGCTCTTTCTGATACAGAGAGACAAGTCCTGACACTGCCTCCGGGATGTTCTTTGCTGGGAGTTTTATATTAGAGTCTCCGATGACGGCACGATTATTCCCGATACCCCCGCGAAGGTGCAACTGATAGTGCGGCACAAGGCGGCCGTCTATCTTTTTGGCAACGCCATGGAAACCGATGTCGGCGATATGATGATGACCGCAGGAGTTCGGGCATCCGCTCACCTTTATCCTCACATCCTCAACTTCAGCATCCTCCCGTGCCGCGAGCCTTCTTCCAATTGCAAAGGCCAATTGTCTTGATGATGTTAAGCCAAGGTTGCATGTCTCCGCACCCGGGCAACTCTGGATGTCTATCATCCTTCCGGCCCCTGCCAGGGCCAATCCCTCTTCTTTTAAGGCCAGATACAGGCTGTGCAGATCTTCATCCCGCACCCATTTCATGATGAAGTTTTGTTGCTGCGTTACCTTTAGGCGTCCATGGGCATATTTTGTTGTGATATCTGCCAGTCTTCGCATCTGTGCTGTAGTAATATCCCCCATCACTAACCGCACATTTACGGTATGATAGCCATCCTGCTTCTGCCGAAGGACATTGGTGCTATGCCATCTATAAAAAGAGGGGTCTCCATTACCCGTACCCCCCTTTTTTAAAGGGGGGGTACGGGGATTCTCAAGGTTGTCCCCGGAGGGCAGGGTAAAAGACCAGGTCCTCGATGTCTTGAGGATCTGGAACTCGTTTAAAATCCTTTGCTTAAGTTCTTCAAACCCGATCTTTTCCAGCAGGAATTTCATCCTGGCCCTGCTCCTGTTTTTCCTTTCCCCATATTGGTCAAATACCCGTAATATGGCCTCAGATAAGGGTATCAGGTCCTCTGCCGGCACAAATTCATCCAGAACCTGGGCTATCTTGGGATGAGGCCCCAGGCCGCCTGCAATATAAATCCGGAAGCCGGCCTTCTCAGTCCCATTGACCTCCCTTTTTACGGCGATGGCTCCTATATCATTGATGGGCGCCATCGCACAGTCTTTAGAGCATCCGGAAAAGGCGATCTTAAATTTCCGTGGAAGGCTCTGGCAGACCGGATTTCTCAAAAAATAGGAGGTGGTCAATGTGGCATAGGGAGCGACATCGAACACCTCATCAGGACAAGTGCCTGCTAAATAACATCCGGTCACATTCCTGACCGTATTCCCGCAGGCCTCTCTTGTCGTCAGTCCCACCTCGGCCAGGAGTCTCATGACCGTGGGCACATTTTCTAACTTCACATAGTGGAATTGTATGTCCTGGCGAGAAGAGGTATGGGCTATTCCATTTGAGAATCTATCTCCGATATCTGCCAATCTTTTCAGCTGTTCAGAGTTCAGAGTGCCCTGGGGTACCTTGACCCGTACCATAAAATCTTCTTTTTGACGCTGGCCATAGATCCCCTGCTGGAGTCTGAATCTCTTAAATTTCTCTTCTGGAATTTCATTACGCCTCAGGCGGCCGATCTCGGCCTCAAAGGCATCTATTTCTTCAAGTACAAAAGATGGTATATTCATCATGTTACTCCTGAGTTGGTCCTTCTAAATCGAGAAGTCTACTGGGGCCACTCCTTCTACCTTTTCATCCAGCTCTACCGGGAGTATCTTTGTCCTTATGGTAAATTTATCAATGTCACCTTTGGTGTCTATCAGCTCCCATGTTATAAAATCTCTGGTATCATGGATGTGCGGCAATAGCCTTGCTGTATGAAATCCCAACTGATAGGAGAGCCTGAATTCTATGGCCTCCTGTGGACATACCTTCACGCAGGGGAGGCAGTCCCAGCATTCTGCCGGGTCCCTCATGAGAATCTTGCCGGTCTTTGAGTCTTTCATTAAAAGATCCCCCGGACACATCCTTATGCAGGGTGGATTGTTCGATCCGTGGCATCCATTACATTTGTCGGCATGTATAATTACTGGCATTGTTAGTCCTCCTTAGATGATATAGGGTTGACCCCTTACTATTTTTTACCTTGGCTTATACCTGTCTCCGGGCACTATCTGTACATAGGGTCTCGTGAGCATTTCAATATTCCCTGTGTCAGGGTCTCTTCTGGAGTTTACAAAATTGAGCCACTTCTCATCATCCCTCTCCGTATAATCAGTCCGGGTACAGTATCCCGGCCATCGGGTCTCCTTCCGGTATAACATATGTTCCACAAGGGTTTGAGCGACGTAAACCCTGTCTATCACCTCATGGGCCTTCATGAGTTCATGAAGGTCTTCTGCAATAATATGCTTAAATTGATCCGGCAGGGTAGCAAGACGTCTCCGGGCTACCAGGAGTCTCTCTTCGTTTATTTCGTAATAGGTGGCCGCGCCGCCTGCATATTCTTCCATGATTTTCTGGAGTCTGACCTCCATGTCGTAAGCTTTTATGCCATCTTTCTTGTTGGTAAAGCTAAGAAGTGGAGCAAAGGCCCTGTCCTGTTCTTTATGCACAAGGCTGGCCGGTATCTCAGTAAAATCATTTTTCTGTGCATACTCACCAGCCTGTTTTGCCGCTATGACCCCTTCTGCCCAGCAGCCGCTGACAAACTTATAGGGCGCGCCTCCTGCGACATCCCCTGCAGCATATAGGCCCTCCAGGGTCGTTTTCCGGTTGACATCTACCCAATAACCCGACTGCGTATGACCGCCCACAATGTAAGGCTCAGTAGTCTGGACCTCAACAGGTTCCTTTGAGGGGTCTATTTCATTGGCTGCCCAATAGAGGACCATCGAAGGATACATATCCAGGAATGCCGATTTGAGGTCTCTTGCCTGCTGAGACGTAATGTGCCGTGTATCCAGGTATACAGGACCGCGTCCCTCCTTTATCTCCTGGAGGGGTCCATGTGACCGGTATGGCGTCGGGGCGCCGTCGCCGCCGATATGGGCGTACTTGGTCGCCATGAATTTTTCTCCCTTTGAATTGATCTGAGGGGCCCCCACACCCAGGGCTATGGTTCCGGTTGGGGCGATCGTATCTTTGACCCGCAGGCCGATATAGCGCATCTCGAAACTGGTCATTTCAGCGCCTGCCCGTATGCCCATGGCATATCCTGCCCCCGTGTTGTAGGGGCAATACCAGGTCTTATGCTGTGCATCATGGGCATTGTTTGGTTTATAGACACCGGCGGCACCGCCCGTTGCAATAATGGTTGCCTTGGCCTTTACCACAAACATATTTCCGTTTCTGACGCTGAATCCAACAGCACCCACAACCCTTCCATCCACAACCAGATAGTTAGAGGCGACAACCCAGTTTAAGACCTTTGTTCCCGCATTCTTTGCGGCCTTTGCAATGATGGGTTTTAGAGATTCGCCATTGATCTTTATATTCCACCGGCCCCGCGGGATATAGTTCCCTTTTTCATCGCACAGAATAGGAAGTCCCCACTTTTCAACCTTCTTGACACAGTATTCGAATAATTCTGACATGCTCAGGACAAGGTCCTCCCGGATCAGGCCGCAGGAATCGAATCTGACATATTTGACAAAGCTCTCAGGGGTCTCTCCGGGGTTCAGGTACGCATTTATTGCATTCATACCGCCTGCCAAACAGCCGCTCCTGTCAATGTGGGCCTTTTCCATTATAGTGACGCTGAGATTTGGAAACCGCTCCCGTACCTCAACGGCCGCCAAACACCCGGCGGTCCCGCCTCCAATGATAAGAATGTCTGTCTCGATAATATTCTGCTCCATAGGTATGACCCCTCCTTTATAATAATCAGATTAGATATGATACATTACGGTACGTTCCTGATCTCTTTTCCTCTTGCACATATCCTCGATACTTACTGTGCTTAGTACATTCGAAATAGCCTTACGAACCTCCTCCCATACCCCCTTTATGATATATCCGTTCATTTGAAGATGTCTATACTCCGGCATTCCGGCGGGATGATCCATAGGGGTAATAGGTCCTTCGATCGCTTCGACTATCTGGGCTATGTTAATGGTCTTTGGGTCTCGTGATAAAACGTAACCGCCCTGTGCGCCCCGAATGCTTTCCACAAGGCCGGCCTTTTTCAGGGAGGCCATCACCTGCTCTAAGAACCTCACCGGGATAGTCTGCCTCCTGGCAATGGCCCGGACATGCACCGGGCCTTTATCGGTGTTAAGGGCCATATCTAATACGGCAGTGATTGCATACTCGCTTTTAACGGAAAACCGCATATTTCATATCCTACTATTCCGATAGGAATTATGAAATTATACCAGTAATCTATTCCTTGTCAAGAGAAATTTTGCGATATCCGAATAGTATCTTTGCGTTTAGAATCAAAAAAATAGAAAGGATATACAGATAAGTGGGTAATTTGGGGTTTGGGAAAAAAAAGACGGTTCTACTGCTCAGGTGGCTGGTTATCATTATTACATCCTATCTTTTGCTCTTTTCCAGGGGAGCGGTTTCCCTACTGAGTCCCCAGGCTTTTATCATATATGCCCTCCTGCTGTCTAATCTGGTCCTGACCGGCATCCCTGAGCCTGTTTTTTCCAAGAAATGGTTTGACTACCTGTTTGTCCTGCTGGATACCGTCTCCGTGTCTGTTGCTATTTATATGACAGGTGATTCTTCGTCAGAATTTTATTTGGTCTACTTTCTTGTTATTATCGCTACGACCTTTAGCTCTGACCTGCGGACGATCATCCGTAATACAGCGATCGTAAGTATTGTCTATACCATCATGCTGCTTCAAAGCAGGGACATCGAGACCGTCATCTATAATGAAGGGATTATGCTGAGACCCCCCTTCTTATTTGTCATGTCCCTTTTCTATGGATATTTGGCCGAACAGACAAGGGTTCACTCTAACAAAAATGTAGACCTTGAGACAGAAAAGAGAAAGTTAGAGATCTTGTTAGAGATAACTAAGAGCGTCTCTTCAACACTGGATATAAAGGAGGTCTTACGGATAATCGTTGCCAAGGTGGCAGGTTATATCCAGGCGGACCGATGTTCTATCATCCTTACGGATAGTCAGCAAAAACAGGGTTACGTTGTCGCATCTCAGGATGCCCCTGATCTCGACCGTCTGCAGATAGACCTGGAGAAGTATCCGGAGATCTATAAGGCCCTCGACAGCAAGCAGGTCGTTGTTGTCAATGATATAACGGTTGACCCCCTGATGACCGATGTGCGGGACCTCCTGAACCAGATCAATATAAAATCGCTCTTAGTAATACCCATTGCCTATCAGGAGGAGATTATAGGGACCCTGTTCTTGAAGGTCAGAAGGAAGACTCATGAGTTTACACCGGAGGAGATAAAATTCTGCCAGGTTGTTGCGAATACCTCGGCAAATGCCTTGAAGAATGCCCAGTTGTATGAACAGATCCGGTTGCAGGCGAAGACAGACGGCCTTACAACACTCCTCAATCACAGATCTTTCCTTGAAAGCTATCAGGAAGAGGTGATGCGGGCAAACAGGACCCAAAAGCCTTTCTCCATTGTAATGATAGACGTGGATAACTTCAAATCCATCAATGATTCCTATGGGCATCAGCATGGGGACAAAATACTCTCTGAATTGGCCCAATGTCTGAAGGATAATACGAGGGGGATAGATGTCGTTGCACGTTATGGGGGGGATGAGTTTATATGCCTCCTGCCGGAGGCAGCCAATGATCAGGGCCTGTTAGTGGCAAACAGGATCATGAAAAAGATGAGAGAGCGTTTTAAAGAAGGGGGTGTCGGCATCAGCATAGGTCTGGCTACCTATTTTTATCACACCGATGATTCGGCTATGCTCTTACGGCTTGCGGACCAGGCTATGTATCTTGCAAAGTATAAAGGCGGGGACCAGATATTTGCCTTTGATCATAGTGACACCCAGGATCTGAGGTCTTGGAATAAAAAGGTCTTTGAGACCTTCTTTGTGATGAAAACCCTGAGCCGGTTTGATGATGGCCGTGAGGTGGCAGCGGATTTAACAGAACAATTAAGAAAGATGCTCTCCGCCGACTCTTCTCCGCAATCGCTCTATGAGGTTGTGACATCCCTGAGCAGCGCCTTAGATGCCCGGGATCATTATACGAATGGCCACTCAGAGCGGGTGATTGAATATGCAAAACAGATTGCCACTGAATTGGGGATGCCGATGCAGCACCAGGAAGAGCTTGTATACCTCTGCCTGCTTCATGATATTGGAAAGATCGGGATCCCGGATCATATCCTCAACAAGCCCGGCAAACTTACCAAGGAAGAATTTGAGATCATGAAGCGGCATGCAGAGATTGGAGAGAGGATTATCTCTCCCCTTGAGGCCCTGAAGAATTTAAAACCCCTGATCCGTCACCATCAGGAGTATTATGATGGAAAAGGATATCCCGACAGCCTGAGCGGTGAGGCCATCCCGATTGCCTGCCGTATCTTGTCCGTGGTGGATACGTTTGATGCGATGACTACCAACAGACCGTACCGGAAGGCCCTCCCCATAGAGGCGGCGATGGCTGAGCTCAGAAGATGCGCAGGCTCGCAGTTTGATCCCGCGGTCGTCGATATATTTATCACGATCCTTGACAAAGAAGGCGTGGGTCTCAAAGCAAACACCTCTAATAGTCTATAGGCGGGACATTCCTGTCCCGCTCTCTTTCAAAAGAATATTTCAAAATCTTGGGATGGTATCCTTCGGATAAGCGAGCTTTTCCAGTTCCGCCTATCGCTTTCAGAAGAAGCTTATTGCAATGCGACGTTAAGAGGGACAATCAATGAAGATAGAAAAGTATTATATCCCTCGCAGGGTGAGGGTTATCTGTACACTCCACTCCCTGCCTTCTTCGAGATTAAATCTCCAGTGGGGGATGAGGACGGAGCTCTGGTATTCCCTCTCGAATCCGCTCTCGGATTGGGAGATGGTCTCGACAGGGTATCGCCAGAGGGTGCATTTCTCAGAGAAGGAGAGGCCTATATCTATAGAGATGAGCTGATTCCTGATCCCGATAGCCGAGACATCCCTGATCTCTCCCCTGCTTCTCTGGCAGGTGTCTTCAAGGGGGGTACCTTTCATATAATATTGGCAGAGATTGGAGTTTCCATCCAGCATGGCAAAGTTGAACTCCGGACCGAACCAGAGTTCAATGGTATCACCTCCTACATTTTTTACCGTATAGCTGAATTCCAGTTTAGGACTCCCACTCTCGATCTTGATCTTTTTCACAATACTAATCCTGTTTCCATAAACAGGACTTTCACCCTGGAGGGTGATCACCTTTCCACCTTTGATCTCTTTGATGGAAGAGGTGTAGGGTATCCATGGGAATCCGCCGAGGTCTTCGTATCTGTTCTGTATGACGGCATCCAGGGTGGTCCCGCTCCCGAACAGATGGTCTATCAACATTCCCCTCCGATAGGTATCATAATGGAGATAGAGGTGGAGATTATCCTCTTTGGATTTCACGATGTCATGGATGGAGTGCACCCCCTCACCGCTATGTCCCCTGTTATTATCCGTAAAGATTTTTTTATGATAGACCTCGGGTCTTCTCGCAAGGGTGTTCAGGAGATTTGAAAATGAGGGTCTATGGTCAAGTTCTGTCAGCATTCCCCCTTTATGGGTATCAACCACAAAGGATATCTCCTGCGTCGTGACCACCAGCTCTTCACTTCCGTCGCAGTCGAAATCCACGGATTCCAGTTCTATCCAGTTCTTGCCCTTGTGCCGTGCATCATCTGCTATCTGTTCTGCCTTTATGAGATGCCGGTATACCGCTGCCCTGAGATGTCCCAGGTAGAGCCCTCCGAATACCCCATGCCAGTAGGGACAATTCACCTGACCTCGCCATAATTCTATAAATGCCTCGTAGATATTCTGCGGAAGGCCCTGGCCCTTCCTGGCAACACTCTCTCCAATATAGGCCGGGGTTAAGGTTTGATCTTGACCGTCAAGAAGCCGCACTACCTTATTGCTGACGCGAAGCATCTTCTTGTGCATATTATTTGCCTCTGGATATTTCTCAAGAAAATTCCTCCAGAAGCCTCCGCGCAGAAAGGGGATGTAACGTCTGTCGTTACCGCTATTGCGCACCTCATTCAAGACCTCTTCAAAGAGGTTGCCGCTCTCTGTCGGGAGAGACCACTCCATCATCTCCCGGTAGGATGCCGTCGGTATATACACCCGCCCGTGGGGCCGGACATCCTTAAAGACGCCGCTTAAGGTCGTGATGTTAATCCATGAGGACTCATGGGTTAATGTCTCAAAGAAGCGTTCGAGCCACCTCTGGTTATAGACCCAATTGTATGTCTCCGGCCAGAGACCAAACTTCTCTCCGTCATCACCGTAGACCAGTACCCGGTCCCCTTCTTCGGTGGCAAGGTCTCTGAGGTACTCTATGGTTTCGTGAGGTTCTCTGAAAGGGATTGTATATCTGAGTCTCTCACTGGATGGGAACAGGTAGACCACCTTTCCTTCATCTTCCGTGGAATAGTAGCCGTAGAGCTGGTGTTCCAGGAGGCCGGCATAGCGGAAGTGGGTATCATCCACGACTAAATATTTGATGCCTGCATCGTGCAGGATGCTTGGAAGATGTGGTTCCCATATCCGCTCAGTAAGCCACATCCCCTCAGCCTTTGTATAAAATTTGTCCCTGATATATTCCGTCAGCATGCTGATCTGTCCTATACTATCCCTCCGGGGGATCACGCATAAGATGGGCTCGTAGAACCCTCCGGTCATCATCTCAACCTGGCCTCTTTCTACCAGCCCCGCGACCCTTTTCAGCAGCTCTGGCCTGTTGTTCTCGATCCATTCGAAGAGGCTGCCAGAGTAGTGGAGCGTTACCCGTATTTGTGGAAACCTCTCCAGGACATCAATAAAAGGCCGATAGCTCTTTTCATAGGCCTCCTTAAAGACATGGTCAAAGTTGTCCACCGGTTGATGGAAATGTAACGCCATGGCCAGGTTTATCTTCTTCACAGAATTTCTCCCGATTCTTATGACCTATCTCCTGACCTCAAATATAAAAAATTCTCCATTATAAGGTTCATAATGGATCTCTACAGATTCAACGTTCGCTGCCGGGGGGCCTGAGTGACACCATTGGACCAGCTTCTTGATAGCCTCATCTTCTCCTTCAGCGACCACTTCCACCCGGCTGTCTCGCAGGTTTTTTACAAAACCGGTCACTCCGGCGGAGTGGGCTGTTTGCCTTGCTGAGTCTCTGAAGAAGACCCCCTGGACCCTCCCGCTGATGTAAAGATGCACCCGGGTTTTCATTTAAAGATCCTTGCTCAAATCCCCCCTTGCCCCCCTTTTCTAAAGGGGGGATTGCCGCCTTTCTCACCCAAAGAACGTGCTGGCTATCTCGTATATATCCATGTCTATGGTCTTTGATCTTTTTATACCCTCCTCTAAGCTTACAGCGACTATCTGATTTCCTCTGAGGGCAACCATCTTGCCAAAATCCTTTTTCTGGATGAGTTCGACTGCTGCGATTCCGTAACGGGTAGCCAGTATTCTATCAAAGGCCGTAGGGCTCCCACCGCGCTGAAGATGACCCAAGACCACATCCCTGCACTCATAGCCGGTCTTCTTCTCGATCTCTTCACACAGGAATTTACCAATACCTCCGAGCATGGCATGACCGAAGGCATCTTTCCTGATATCTTTCGTGATTATCTTTTCAGCCTCTGCCAGGACAGCCCCCTCAGCGACCACAATGATGCTGAATGTCTTGCCGACACTGTGTCTCCTCTTGATACTGCTGCACACCTCATCGATGGTAAAAGGTTTCTCAGGGACAAGGATATAATCTGCCCCCCCGGCAAGGCCGCCATAGGTCGCGATCCAGCCGGCATGCCTCCCCATGACCTCGACCACGAGGACCCTGTGGTGGGATTCTGCGGTGCTGTGCAGGTTGTCGAGTGCGTTCATGACAATGTTGACAGCGGAGTCAAAGCCAAATGTGAAATCCGTGGCAGAGAGGTCATTATCGATGGTCTTGGGGATCCCTATGGTATTCACTCCTTTGCCGTATAATTTGTAGGCGACGCCGAGGGTGTCATCCCCGCCGATGGCCACCAGGGCATCCAGTCCTATGCGGTGTATGTTTTCGATCACCTTCTGCGGGCCGTCTGCGGTTGCAAAGGGGTTTGTCCTGGATGTGCCCAGGATAGTGCCGCCTAAGTGCAGTATCCCTGAGGCCGTCTCTGAACTCAGATTTTTATAGTTAAGCTCTATGAGGCCCTTCCATCCATCCCGGATCCCGATTACCTCATAACCTGATTTTACTGATTTTTTCACCACGGCCCTGATAGCCGGATTAAGACCAGGGCAGTCCCCCCCACCTGTCAGAATTCCAATCTTCATGGAAAGCCTCCTTTTATTAAATAGGGTTCAAGGGGTCGAGGATTCAAGTGGTCAAGTGAAATCTATTCGACCCCTCGAACCCTTGAATCCTGGACCCCTTACTAATACCTTCTTATATAACTTGACATAGGCATTCGCGGATCGTTCCCACGAAAAGTCAGATTTCATTCCATTGACCATTAATTTTTTCCACTCCTTATTGTCCTTGTAAACAGAGAGTGCCAGGAGGGTCGCCTTTAACAGATCCTCTGCGGTGTAATGGCGGAACAGAAAACCCGTGGCCTTCTCATTGATAATATTGGATGGCGTATAATCCGTGATGGTATCGGCAAGCCCCCCGGTCCTATGGGCTATTGGCACAGTGCCGTACCTGAAGCTATAGAGTTGACTCAGGCCGCAGGGTTCGTATTTAGACGGAATCAGAAAGATGTCTGATCCGGCCTCTATCTTGTGTGCCAGTGTATTATCAAAGAAGAGATTGACCGATATCTTTGCCGGGTATCTTGCGGCAAACCGTTTCAAGCTGTCTTGATACTTGGGTTTTCCTGTCCCCAGGATAACCACCTGTATCTCCAATTGCATAAGCTCATCCATGATCTCAAGCAGGATGTCAAACCCTTTTTGATCATCCAGTCTGGATATCATGCCAATGAGTGGGACATCTCCTATCGGCAGGCCGCAATTCTTCTGGAGGTCTCTCTTGCATCCCTTTTTCCTGGAGAGAGATCTGAGACTGTACCTGGGAACGATATGCGTATCTTTTGAGGGGTCCCATTCGGTATAATCAACTCCATTCAGGATGCCATAGAGGTCATTCCTCCGTTCTCTGAGCACCCCATCCAGGCCATAGCCCTCTTCCTCGGCCTGGATCTCCCGGCTGTAGGCAGGGCTTACCGTATTGATAATATCAGAGAAGACAATACCCCCCTTGAGCAGATTTATTTCTCCGAAATATTCAAGCCCATTGATATCGAACAGGGTCCATTTGAGGCCGGTAAGGGGGAATTTATCCCCGGTAAATAACCCCTGATAGCCCAGGTTGTGGATGGTGAGGAGGGTACCGGTATCTTTATAAAAGTCTCTGAGGTCCTTGTCCTCCTGTGCAAGGGTCTTTAAATAAACCGGAACAAGCGCTGTCTGCCAGTCATTGCAATGGATGACATCCGGCCGCCACCCCAACTCTTTGATCGAGCGGAGCACTGCCATGGAGAAAAAGGAGAATCGCTCAAGATTGTCTTTATAGTCTTTCCCATCCTCCTGATAGATCCCCTTCCGGTTAAAATATTTATCGTTGGAGACGAAATAGACAGGGACATCGCTGTGGGGTAATCTCCCCTCATAGAGTTCACTCGCTTCGTTCCTCTCACCTATTCTCACGGTGACTGAGTCTGTCACCTTCTTCAGCTCTGCAGAGATATCGGATACACAGGCATACCTGGGTGCAATCACCCTGACCTTGCAGCCAATCTCTGCGAGGGCCTTAGGCAGACTGCCTGCGACATCTCCGAGCCCCCCTGTCTTAGAGAAGGGGGTTACCTCCGAAGAACAGAATAGTATGTTCAGCTTCTTATGCATAGAGTTCAAGTGTTACTCAGATCCGTTTTCAACTTCAACATCTGCATAATGTTGCGCTGGCTGATGATCCCAACCACCTTCCCGTCTTCCGTAACCACAAGGCGGCCGCGCTGACTCTCCACCATCCTGTTCAATGCCTCAATGGCGTCGCTCCCGGGTGAGATCGTAAAGTCGGACAGATCCGTACCCATTATATCTTTAACCGATTTATAAGGCCACTCCTCTTTCTTAACATCCTTAATATCATGCAGCGATACAATGCCCACGAGCCTATCCTCCAGGACCACCGGAAAGCTGTTAAATCGGTAACGGAAGAAAAAGTCATTGACGATCCGGTCGAGGGCGATATCTTCATTGACAACGATGACGGGCGTTGTCATCACATCGCGGACCTTTACGGAGGATAAGGCGCGATGCAGCAGTGTCTGCCGGTATCCTTCGTCTGCCGCCTGCTGCAGGAATACGCCGATGAATATGAGCCACAGTCCGCCGATAAATGCCCCCTGAAGGAGATCCCACAGCCCAATGATCATCAGAAATAGGGCGAACCCCTTGCCTATACGGCTTGTAACCAGGGTTGCCTTATTGATGTTCCCGGTTCTCTCCCAGATAATAGCCCTGAGGATTCTCCCCCCGTCCAACGGGAAGCCCGGGATGAGATTAAATATGGCAAGGATCATATTTGTACTTGCCAGGAAATATGCGATTACCATCAGAGGGGAGGCCGGCATCCCCTGGTCCTGGAAGTAGATGATGCCCCAGAATGCCCCCGATAAAAGCAGGCTTAATGCAGGTCCTGCCGCGGCGATCTTCATCTCACCCCTGGGGGTCCGTGACTCGCCGAGCATGTGGGCAATGCCGCCGAATACGAACAGGGTGATGCTCTTGATCGTGATCCCCTGTCTCTGGGCAACATAGGAGTGTGCCAGCTCATGCATCAGGATGGAGGTAAAAAGGATAAAGGCGGTTACAAAGGCCATCCCCCACTGGGCCAGTGGGGAGTAGTAGGGTCCCATCTGTGGGAAATAATTCATCGCAAGGGTTGAGACAACGAGGGAGAACACAATAAACCAGGTGTAGTTGATATAGATGGGTATCCTTAGGACTGTGATCAGTTTAAAGCCGTTAGCCATATGGGTGTTATCTAAAGAGTTGTAGGATACTGCTCTTGACAACAGACTTTATCAAAGAGCCGGCAATCGCCTTAAGCTCTTTCAGAAAGATTGTGTACCTGCTGTCACCTCTGAGGACATTGTAGTATTTTTCTGCAAGCTCGGGCCTCTCAGCCAGGGTATCATACCATATCACCGGAAAGGTGTACACAACCTGCGAGATCTTCCGGGCGGCCTTAAATTCAGGATATAATTCATGGGCGAGCAGTTTATCATACTGGGATAAATCAGAGCCGCCCGTATGGATTGCCTCAGAGACTACTGTTGATGCGATCTGGGCGCTCCTGACGGCATAGTAGATCCCTTCTCCAAAAAAGGGGTCCACGAGATTTCCTGCATCTCCGGCAAGGATAATCCCGCCTTTGGTAAGAGGCTGCGGGGTCCTGAACAGTGGGATCGGATGGCCTTTGTGGTCAATCTTGTCAACTCCGTGGAGAGAGGGCACCCCCTTTATAAACTTATCAAAGTCCCTCCTGGGTTGTTTCACAACCCCCTTAAATCCTGCAATGCCTGCCGACAGGCACCCCCTTTTGGGAAATACCCATGCGTATCCGGAAGGGATGGCGCCAAAGTCAATATGGACATAATGATTATGGTCGTCAACCACCTGCTGGTCTACGGATATCTCCGCCTCGAGAGAAGCGGCCACAGAACGCGTCACCTGCGGGTGCAGGGATCGCTGGACAACCCCATTAGCCCCATCTGCCCCTACGATATATCTGCAGTGAAAGGTCTGGTCCCCCGCAGACACTTCATATCCCCATTTGGCAGCAGAGATGCCTTTAACCGGGGTTCCATCGATAAATGCCGCTCCGGCCTTTGTCGCCTCTGATATCAGGAGAGAATCGAATCTGTCCCGCATGACCATATAGGCAACGGGTCTGTCCGAGAGGATGGAGAGCCCATTTTTTCCCTGATAACTAAAATGGACCCCCATAACAGTGGTCTCTATGACCTCTTTAATGCTGAACTTGAGGACCCTGTCTATCTTAAGGGAGAGGCCTCCACCGCATGGTTTATACCGGGGGAATCTCTCTTTTTCAAGGATAAGGACATTGATCCCTGAAGTGGCAAGTTCGTACGCGGCTGTTGCCCCGGCAGGTCCTCCACCCACAACGATGACATCATAGGTTGGCAATGGTTTCCCCTCACAGTTCTATACTCCACCCGATGCCATGTTGCTGAAACCATGCTGTGAGGAGGGTGAAGGAGTTTGTGAATATCATTACCCCTACGATGATGAGAAAGACACCGCTGACGATCGTGATCCATCGCATATACCTTGCGATGACCTTAAAGGTGGATATAAATGTATTGATCGCGAGGGCGGAGATAAAGAGCGGCAGGCCCAGCCCGAGGGAATAGACCGCGAGAAGTCCCATCCCCTTGGCCACGGACCCTGTCGTGCTGGCATAGAGGAGTATGGAGCCCAATATAGGACCGACGCAGGGCGTCCATCCCGCGGCAAATGCCATCCCAATGACAAATGACCCTAAGTAACCCCCAGGCCTATTTTCCAGATGGATCTTCTTTTCAGATGAGAGAAAGTTCAGTTTAAGCACCCCCATGATATAAAGACCAAATAAGACGATCAGGATTCCTCCTATCTTCTGGATCACCTCCTGGTAGGTCAGCAGAAGTTTTCCTATGTAGGTCGCTGAGGCGCCGAAGAGGACAAAGATGAATGTAAAACCGGCAATAAAGGTGAGCGAATTGACGATGGTAATGAACCTGACCCGCGCCCTGTCCTTATTCGAGGTGATGTCCTCAAAGGTAAGGCCTGTGATGTAGGTGACGTACGAGGGGACCAGCGGGAGGACACAGGGGGAGATGAAAGAGAGCAGTCCCGCTGCAAAGGTCAAAAATATCGAAAGTTGAGCAGACTCCATTCTAACCTCCTTTTGCCTCTGTTTCCGGTTTGATATCGAGCAGTTTGAAAATAGTCTGGACTGCGCCGACGGTCTCCCAATTCCGGGGGCCTATGACCTTCTCCGCAAGCCTTCCTTCCTGGTCAATGATATAAGTCTCCGGTACACCGGTAAGCTTATATTTACCGTCCGTTTTTCCCCAGGGGTCAAGAAGGACAGGGAATTTAAGACCCATGCTGTTCACAAAAGGACCTATATTCTTTTGAGTGGTCACCCGGTCCATGCTGATCGCCAGCATCTCAAAGGGGGCATCTTTTTCTTTAAGATAGGAGTAAAGGATCTGCATGGAGGGCATCTCGTCTTTACAGCTCTTGCACCAGGTGGCCCAGAAATTTACAAAGACCACCTTGCCCCGCAGGGAAGAGAGCGAGTACTCCTTCCCGTTCATATCCGTGAGTGTAAAGTCAGGGGCGTATGCGCCTACAACGACCGGCTCATATTTACTGCTGTTGCGCCACACGATCCCTACGATCCCGATTAAGATAACGAGGGCGATGAGGATAGCGCTGAACCGGCTGCCGCTCCTGTTTTTTTTTCCTTCCTCTAAGGTATCTTCATTCATCCGAAAATCCCCGACCAAATCCGCCTTAGATCAAATCCCCCCTCCCCCCCTTTTCTAAAGGGGGGGAACTAATTTCCCCCTTTGAAAAAGGGGGATTAAGGGGGATTTAGCCACCGGCCTATGCATAGGCATGCAGCCCCGGCAGCACGAAACTGACCCCCCAGTAAAGGAATATGACGGCAAGAAACCCGATGATAGAAAAGTAGGCCGTCTTCCTGCCGCGCCAGCCCCGTACCAGCCTTCCATGGAAATAACCCGCATAGATAAACCACACAATCAGGGACCAGGTCTCTTTCGGGTCCCAGCTCCAGTATCCCCCCCAGGCATAATTGGCCCAGATGGCCCCCAGGATAATCCCGAGTGTGACAAAAGGGAATCCTATCGCGATAAACTTATAATTCAGGTCATCCAGGAGCTCCGAATTGGGGAATCTGTCAAAGAAGGATGGTTTGACCCGATGTTCTGCGCGTTCTTTCAGCAGATAGAGGATGCCGATCCCAAAGGCGATTGCAAAACTTGCATAGCCGACAAATGTTGTGATTACATGGAGTATCAACCAGTTACTCTGCAAGGCCGGTATCAGTGGCTCTATCGCCTGATATCTATAGGGTAACATGGCTGCTGCACCCATCGCAAGGAAGGCGAGAGTGACAATAACAGCCCCCACGACCCTCAACTTGTTGGAATACTTCAGCTCGATGGCGATATAACCCATAACCACTAACCAGGATAACAGGACCATGGTCTCATACAGATTTGCATAGGGGGCCCTCCCTGTTTCAATGGTCCTGACAATCAGGGTTGCTGTATTCACAAGCCAGCCGATGATGGTCAGGGCAAATGCCAAATGGCCGATCCCCTCTTTCTTCAGTGCCATGTAGAATATATAGCAGCAGGCTGCGGCTAAATAAACCCACAACAGGATATCCGAGAGAAAAAATGAGTTGAACATAAGTTGCTACCTCCTGTCTTAATCTTAGAAAGACTCTAAGATCCCTTTCATCTCCTTCTCAAAACCAAATGCATCTTTATTGGCAAGACCCCCAAGGTATATGATGGCGCTCTTCTCCGATGGCTCGATCCTGATCCACAGTCTTCTGTGGAAGATGAAAAAAGATATGAACAGACCTGCCATCAGAAAAGCACTTCCGACCCATACTAAATTGACACCAGGGTCTTTCGCCATCTGCAGACCTGAGTACTGCGGGGCCCGGTAGTCAGCTAACACAAAATCATATTTGGACTTGTCTATCGGAAACATGCCTTGCAACTTTGGATCATAAAACAGCCAGGGTGTTGCTATGGTCTGTCCCCCTTCCACGATCTCAAGTTGAATGGCCGGGTTTTCATGCTCAGGAGACTGGGCGTATACCTGCTTTGTCTTGGGATCATAGGCAAAATGGGATACAAAATTGGTTATCGTCAATCGTAAGTCAGCCCCCTTTATCTCCTTCGCCTTCCTGAAGTCCAGGACCTCTTCAGTCACCACCTTTCCGCTCTTTTTATCTGTGATGCGGATCAGTGCCTTATCAATCCGGTCCCATGCCATTCCGTAACTGCTCTGGTAGAACCAGACCCCTTTATATTGCAGGGGGTCATTCACCTGAATGGTCTTTGTCATGACCTTCTTCTCTTTATCTATTATAGACAGTTTGCTGAAATAATCCTTAACCCCGCCCTTTTCATTATAATCTATCCAGAATTTATCCAGTACTAAGTAAAAATCTCCCTGGGGGATATAGAGAGGGGTCCCTTCATAAACAGGATAGAAGGTCCTGTACCCTATTGCACTGCTGATCACCGTGCCCGAGAGGATGATAAAGATGCTGATATGTGTCAGTGTAGAACCCAGCCTCCCGATCCTCCCTTTGGCGGCAAAGATGGAGATCCCCTTGGGGCCATTTTCCATCCAGAGTTTGTATTGATGCCCTTTTAGAATGGCTAAGGTCTTATGTTTAGCCTCTTCAGCGGTCCCCTGGAATTTAATGACAGTACTGTTTTTGAAGTTCTGGACCAGGTTATGGGTAAAATCACAGTCTACAACATAATAGGCCCTCCATATGGTGGGGAGCCTCTTTGAGAGACAAACTGCAAGATTAATCGCCAGGAGGGCCAGGAGCAGTGTAAACCACCAGCTATGATAGACATTGGGAAGGCTGAGGAGATTAATCCAGTAATACCACTTCTCCCCGTACCGTGTTATGTATTCCTGCGGGTCGAGTCCCTGCTCTATAATGGTTCCCGAGATAGAGCCGGCTGCTAACAGGAAAAAGACTACGACCGCTAACTTTACAGAGCTTAGAAAGTCATAGACTTTTTGGAAGACACCCCTCGGTTTGGATTCCGCTTCTGTCTGTACTACTGTCTCCACCTATTTATAGTTACCTGGCACCTTTCAATCTGAGATCCCTTTCAACCATCCCTGAACACAATGGAAACAGATACGTGCATCTCCCTCTGCGTTAGCCTGTGGCTGAAATTGCAGTAGGTCCAGCATAAACCATGCCGGGTATTCTTGTCAAGGCAGGCCGTCAGGCTTGTCGGGCTTTATTGACTCCCTCTTGCCGAATCTGTTACCCTACAAACAAGGTGTGGAGGGCTTGAGCCGTGAAGATAGACCGCAATCGTGTCATGGGCATCATCCTCATCATCGTTTCGGTCCTCAGCTTATATGGTGTCCATTTAGTATTCCGGCCTTTCTATCAGTCTATGCTCTGGGCCTTGATCATAGGGGTTACCTTCTGGCCCATCTATGGTTGGGTGCGCGGCCTTGCGGGTAGGCGGTCTTCTGTAAGCTCCCTGATTGTTGTCACAGGGGTCATCCTCTTTTTCCTTGTCCCGGCAATACTGGTTATCAGGTCCCTGGTTCACCAGGTTGCCTATGCCTATGAGGCCATACAACCGCTGATGCCTGAGATTATAGAGAAGGCAGGACACTATCTCCCTTTTAAGGATGTGGCCATCCAGGAATCCATCACTGAAGGCCTCAGGGAGTCCAGAAAGGCCATCGTGGGTTATCTGAGTTCAGCCACCGGAAATATCCTCTCTATCTTGTTTCAGTTGGCAGTGACTGTTCTTCTCCTCTTTTTTATCTTCCGTGATGGTGAGGGCCTGCTTGAGAAAATAAAGGGGGCCTCTCTGATACCGGACCGGGATATGGATATCTTTATAAAGGAGACAGGCGAGGTCATCCGGGCTGTCATCTATGGGGTTATTATCACGGCGATGATTCAGGGGCTATTGGGAGGGATAGGATTCTGGCTAACCGGACTCCCGGCGCCGGTCCTGTTTGGGACCCTCATGTTTATCCTGGCGATTGTTCCTTTTGGCGGGACCCCGCTGATATGGCTTCCTGCCGCCCTCTGGTTAATATACAGCGGGAGGACAGGGAAGGGGATTTTCCTGATGGCGTGGGGCGTGCTCGTGATCAGCATGATCGATAATTTCTTAAGGCCCTACTTCATCAGTAAACGGTTGGGCTTTCATGTCATCCTGACGTTTATAGGGATCGTTGGCGGCATGATGGCCTTTGGATTTATCGGGATATTCCTAGGGCCCCTTTTATTGGCCATCTCTCTCAGGCTATTTGAGATGTATCTTAAGGTGGAGACATAGGATGGAATATCAATATACGAACCGGCTGATCCATGAGACCAGCCCTTATCTCCTTCAACATGCCCACAATCCGGTGGAGTGGTATCCGTGGGGGGATGAGGCCTTCAGAAAGGCGGGGGAGGAGGACAAACCAATACTCCTGAGCATAGGGTATTCTGCCTGTCACTGGTGCCATGTCATGGAGGAAGAGTCTTTTGAGAATGAAGAGATTGCCGCTGTCATGAACCTGAATTTTATCAATATAAAGGTGGACCGGGAAGAGAGGCCTGATATAGATGATGTCTATCAGTATGCTGTACAGCTCTTTGGCGGGAACGGAGGGTGGCCCCTGACGATCTTCCTGACCCCTGAAGGGAAGCCCTTCTTTGGCGGGACCTACTTCCCTCCGCAGGAAAGGCATGGCCTTAAAGGTCTCCCGGAGGTCCTCCTCACTGTCGCCGGCGCCTATCATGACAGGAGAAGGGAGATAGAGGCAACCACCTCAGAGGTCATAGGTATCCTGAACAGACTCGCTGACAGAGTCCCGTCAGGGAAAGAGATGAACCCCGGGGACATTGATAATGCGGCGTCGCGGCTCCTCAGGCATTATGATCCCTCTCACGGCGGTTTCGGTACAGCGCCCAAGTTTCCAAACACGACCCAGTTGTCCCTTCTCCTTAGATACTATCAGCGGACCGGCGATCCCCTTGCCCTGCAGACCGTAAAAGATACCCTCCGTTATATGGCGGGAGGTGGGATATACGACCAGTTAGGCGGAGGATTCCACCGCTATGCCATTGATGAGCGATGGCTCATCCCGCATTTTGAGAAGATGCTCTATGATAATGCCCTATTGTCCCGGATCTATCTTGATGCCTATAAGATTACCAGGGAACCCTTTTATAAAGAGATTGCAGAGGAGATCTTAAGGTACCTCCTGCGTGAGATGTGCCATCCTGATGGCGGATTCTATTCCTCTCAGGACGCGGACAGTGAGGGGGCAGAGGGTAAGTTCTTTCTATGGTCTCAGGAAGAGATGCAATCCATCCTCGGTGAGGATGCCGAGGTGGTCTGCCGGTTCTATGGCATTACTGAAGAAGGAAGTTTTGAGGGGAGGAATGTCCTTCATGCAGACCGTGGGTTAAAGGCCCTCTCCCATGAGTTTGGGCTTCCGGAAGAGGATATCCGGAATATCCTGAAGAGGGGAAAAGAACAATTATTCCTTTCACGGGAGCAGAGGGTTAAGCCCTTTCGGGACACCAAGATTATCACGGGATGGAATGGGCTTGTCATTTCTGCGTTGATAGAGGCCTACCAGACGACCGGAGGGGGGCTGTATCTTGATGCCGCAAGGAGGACACTCGCCTTTGTGAGAGATCGTCTGTTTAGAGATGGGGTGCTTTTTCATGTGTGGAAGGATGGAACGGTCAAGGTGAACGGAGACCTCACTGACTATGTCTTCATGACTGCGGCGGCCCTGGATATGTTTGAGGCCACCTTTGATGAGGGGTATCTGTTATGGGCAGAGGGGCTGACGGAATCCTTGACAGACCTTTTCCGGGACAGTGAACAGAACGGCTTCTATCATACAGCAGGGGGGGCTGAAATCCTTTTTTACAGGTTAAAGACCGGGAATGACCAGTCGCTTCCATCCGGGAATGCCGTGGCATCCACAAATCTCCTCAGACTCTCCGCCTACAGGGATCACAGCCGGTATCGGACCATGGCCGAACAACTGATCCGCCTGTTTTATGACGATGCCATAGAGGCCCCGTTCAATTATCCGAGCCTCCTCTCGTCTGCATATTCCTGCGCCGCGGGGATGAAGGAGATTACAATCGTTGGGAACCGGAATAGTGATGAGTTAAAAGAGTGGCTAATGCGGCTTGGAGAGATGTATCTGCCTGACAAGGTGGTCTATTTAGTCGATGATGCCCAAAAGGGGGATAGTATCCCCTCCTTTGCGAGAGACAAGAGGAGGAAGGATGACAAAATTACTGTCTATATATGCCGGAACTTTACCTGCTCTAAGCCGCTCACGAAATGGCAGGATATAGAAGGAGTTCTTTTGCACGCTGATTAGGCATATTGTTGACTTTATGAGGATTTTTGTGCCCAGATGTTTATTTTCCTATTGCAAAAAATATCTTATGCATGCTATAAAGAAGCCGATGTAATGTTCTGCCAGCAAGTACCGCATCTCTGAGAAAGTTCCATAAAACAATCTTTCAGTAAATCTTAAGGAGGAGGGGTCATTATGAAGAAGAGGGTTATGGGTGGATTAATTTTGCTGATCTCAATCTTGCTCTTAAATGGGCAGAGTAGTCATGCCTTTGAACTCAATGGATTTACCGATGTCTCCTTCAACAAGAGTACAAAAGATAGGGTAGGCGAGTCCCGGAATGGGAATTTTGCCTTTGGTACGCTGGACCTCTATCTCGCCCAGACCATGGACGACATTGATATCCTGGTAGAGCTGGTGGTGGAGGAGGGGGATGTGCTCGATTTAGAGAGGGTCTCCCTGGGATACACCTTCAGTGATGCCCTGAGGCTTCGGATTGGGAGATTCCACACCCCGCTCGGCTTCTGGAATACGGCCTATCACCATGGGGTCCAGCTTCAGCCGACCATTGAGCGGCCGGAATTTCTCAAGTTTGAGGATGAGGGGGGTATCCTGCCTGTCCATGTTGTCGGGGTCTATGCCTCCGGCAAGGTTGGTACGCCAGTCGGGGTGTTGGAATATGGCGCCATGTTAGGCAACGGGCCGAAGATTACAAATGAAGGAGGACGGAATGTACTCGATCCCAATAATATCTCAGACAACAATCCCGGCAAGGCCATAGCCTTTAATGCGGCCTTATCTCCTGCAGCCGTGGGGGGTCTTAAAGTCGGCGTATCCGGGCATATTGCAGAGGTAAGAAGTGATAGCGCAGTATTAACTCCTGTAGAAGTAGATCAAACCATACTCAGCGCAGATGTGGTCTACACTATCGCCAATGTGGATATCGCCGGTGAGTACTTTTCTATCAAGGATAAGGATCCCAGTACAGATAAAGATTATACCAACAGTGCATACTATGGCCTGATTACTTATACGTATAAGGAAAAATGGATTCCGTATCTGATGTATGAAAATAAGGCCATTAAAGAGGCCGACCCTTATCTCATTTCTCTTGGTTCTTTGGATACAGAAGAGACCACAGCCGGACTTCGCTACAATATCAATTACAGGAGTTCTTTGAAGGGCGAATATAGAAAAATCACGGATGGTGGTGTCGAATGGAATGAATATGCAGCCCAATGGGCCCTTGCATTCTAATGAATCTAAGATAAAAAAATTTGAGATGTTAAATAGGAGGTAGAGATATGAACAATAGGGTGAGATGGGGGGTAGCGGTTGGGTTTATGGTGTTACTGCTGTGGGGTAATGCCTATGCCATAGCCAGGGAACTCGCTATCGTCTCTAATAAAGATTTTCCATTAAATACCATCACTGTCGCAAAGGTGAAAGAGATTTATCTTGGTGAAAAGCTGACCGAGGGGAGTGTTAAATTAAAACCTATGGAGCACAATGACGAGGTGTTAAAAAAGAGATTTATAGAGAAGGTTATGGGGAGTTCGATAGATGGGTACAAGGCGTACTGGATCAAGAAATTCTTCCAGGAAGGGATTATACCCCCCACGAACAAGGCCTCTTCTGCAGATGTACTCCAGGCGGTTGCTCAGACCAGCGGAGGTATAGGTTATGTGTGGGCAGATGAGGTTAAGGATGATGGCGTTAAGGTGCTGCTGAAGGTAGAAGTGGGAAATTAAGGATGACGGCTTCGTAAAAAAGTCTCGACAGCGGACGGCTTTGTAAAAAGTCCATATGCAAGGCGCGCAAATCCTGAGGAGTGAGGCGTACATTTTCAGGTACGCCTCAATGACGAAGGATGCAGCGCAACGCCGCACGACCCATTGCATTTACTTCGCAGCAATGGGTAACCGCTTTTTACAAAGCCGTCAAGGATAGGTCTCTGAAGGGAGAGACGCAATCTCCTGAACCTTCCCGGCAATAAAGTTTAGTTCATCCTCAGAGAGCGGGGTGACATCATCCTCAGCAGGTGGTCTTGCAGCAGTATATATCTGGACAAGCCTTACCCGGCCTCCACGCACTGTCAGTCTTTTAAGTAATTGGCAATAGTGCTCTATCTCCTCTCCCTGCGGAGGCTGGTTGTTGATCCTGTTAAAACAACTCTGGATGACAATAGGGTGTCTCTGCGCTGTAGCGATTAAATTGCGGACGATATCGCCAAAGGGGATACGGGTCCGTGAGGTCCTCCTGTAGCAGGCATCACTCCCTGCATCGAGCTTTGCCCAGACCTCTCCATTGTTCTGATACAGGATATCGAGTGCATCCTGGACCTTTGGGCGGTTGAGGCCGGAGGCATTGGTTATCAAGACGACCTTTATATCCCCGTAACACCCCTCCCTGACCTTCAATATTTCTTCAATCACCTTGTAGAAGCAGGGGACCATGGTCGGCTCGCCGTCTCCCGATATGGCTATATCCGATAGATGTCTTAGTTTAGCGGGTATCTTGTCAAAGGGGGGGAGAGAAAAGATCCTTCCTGTCTTAACGAGGTCTAAGGTCTCTTTTAACTCACGGGAGATCCGGGGGATGTCGCCAGGAAAAGGGGACAGATTTATTTTCCCGTCAAGGGAAAATAAATCTGTCCCCTTTTCCTGGTTCCTCTCCACCTGACAGTAGATGCAATTAAAATTACAAACCTTATCCGGATTAAGATTGATGCCTACGGAGATTCCCTTAGATCGTCTTGAGAGGACAGGATAGACATATCTATTCTCCTGAAATGAGCGGCTATGCTGTGTGTAAGGCATGACATCAGAATAGCCCGTAGGGCCTCGATGTGTCAAGCCGTCGCAGAGCCCCCCCTTTATTAAAGGGGGGGAAGGGGGGATTAATCCCCTGGGAATTCCCCTAATAACACTTAGAATGCCCGCAGAAGTGGCACTTCTCGCAACCTTCGGAGAACTCCATCTCGCACCCGCAGTCAGGGCATGCCGCTCCTATCCGCCTGTCATATTCCACATGAATATTTTCAGCGGCCTCCTTAGTGTCATCCTGGGATTTTCTCACCATGTACTCCATGAGAGAGCTTGCAATGGCATCGGCGCAGGAGTGTACCGTATCCTTCCCAAGCCCGTATGGCTTATTACACCGGATCCCGATTAGTTGCCGGATGACAGATTGGGGCGCCACACCGCTTCGGAAGGCGAGGGATACAAGCCTGCCGATGGCCTCATTTTGTGAGCCCTCGCAGCCTCCTGCCTTGCCCATATTGCAGAAGACCTCGAAAGGCCCTCCTTTTTCATCTTCATTGATAGTGACATAGAGGTCACCGCAGGAGGTCTTCATCCGGGTCGTGACCCCGGCGGTCATCTTTGGCCTTGGTCTTGGATGAATAATCTGGGGGACTGTTGTCTCTCTCTTCTCTTCTGCTTTGCTGTCTGCTGTTTTAGCACTGCTCCCAACATTCATCACCTGCTCTGAACGGCTGCCGTCTCTGTAGACAGTAATCCCTTTACACCCGAGCTTATAGGCAAGGAGATATGCCTGTTTAACGTCTTCTCCTGTGGCCTCTTTATGAAGGTTGATGGTCTTTGATACGGCGCTGTCTGTGTATTCCTGGAATGCCGCCTGCATACGGACATGCCACTCCGGAGAGACATCATGGGCTGTTGCAAATACGGTCTGCCACTTTGCCGGCACTTCGTCCAACCCCCGCACAGAGCCATGATTGGCGACGATCCTGTCCGCCAGATTACTGCTCCAGAAACCCTCAGTCTTTGCCACATCCACAAAGGCCTCTAACATATAGGGGAGGTGTTCACCGCCCATCACATTCTTATACCAGATGAGACTGAACTCCGGTTCACAACCCCCGGAGGTGTCCGCGATCATGCTTAATGTCCCTGTCGGCGCCACCGTGGTAATATAGGCATTCCGGAGTCTCTTCCCCTCCCTCTGATAGACAGAGCCCTCCCAGTTAGGGAATACACCGCGCTGCTGGGCCAGTTTCTCAGATTCGCTATGACCTATCGCCCGGATAAATCTCATGACACTCCGGGCCGTCTCTATCCCGTCGGTGGAATCATAGGGGACGCCCAGCTTAAAGAGCATCCGTGCAAAACCCATGACTCCGAGTCCTATCTTTCTATTCCCTTTCGTGACCTCCTCGATCTGCGGGATGGGATAATGATTCATGTCAATGACGTTATCGAGGAAGTGAACAGAGGTGCGTACGGTACGTTCGAGTTTGTTCCAGTCAATAGTCCACTTTCCGGCATTCAGGCTGACATGGGACTCCAGGTTTATGCTACCCAAATTACAGGATTCATAGGGAATGAGCGGTTGTTCTCCGCAGGGATTCGTGGCCTCGATACCGCCGACATGCGGCGTAGGATTGGTCCTGTTCGTGGTATCAATGAAGAACAGACCTGGCTCGCCGTTCCTCCATGCATTCGCAGCGATCTTGTTAAAGATCTCTGCCGCAGAGATCTTTAACAAGGCCTGGCCTGTCCTGGGGTTCAGCAGCTCATAGGACTCCCCCTTTTCCAGGGCCTCCATAAACCGGTCCGTAACAGCCACGCTGATGTTGAAGTTCGTGATATCATTCTCGTTGGACTTGCAATCGATGAATTCCAGGATATCCGGGTGATCTACGCGAAGGATCCCCATGTTGGCCCCACGTCTTGTCCCCCCCTGTTTTACAGCCTCTGTGGCATGATTAAAGACCTTCATAAAGGAGACAGGACCCGAGGCCACGCCGCCAGTAGTCCGCACCACATCGTTTTGGGGTCTCAGCCTTGAGAAGGAAAACCCTGTCCCGCCGCCGGACTTGTGGATGATAGCCGCCTGCTTGACCGATTCGAATATCCCGTCCATGGAGTCCTCAATAGGCAGGACAAAACAGGCAGAGAGTTGCTGCAGCTCCCTCCCTGCATTCATCAGGGTAGGGGAATTCGGGAGGAGTTCCTTCCGCATCATCAGGTTATAGAATTCTTCCTCAGTCTTTTTAACGTCGGCATTAGGGTTATAGAGAAGGTCTGCCTCTGCGATATTACGTGCCACCCTCCTGAACATGTCCGTAGGGGTCTCTGTGACCTGTCCCTTGTCATTCTTGGCCAGGTAGCGCTTCTCTAAGACCTTGATCGCATTCTGAGAAAATAATGAATCTGTAACCTCTTTGGTTGGCATAGATACCCTCCTCTTCTTATTGATTAAAGCAGTTTATTAAAGCATTATTAAAGCAGTTTGAGCTCACGGATAAGCGAAGCAAATGAAGTGAGCAGAGTGTATATCAGGGAAACTTCCTTGTCAAGAGAAATTTCTATATGTTGTGATTTTATTTTAGGGTCTATCCACCATTTTGTGGATTTGTTGAGGAAAAGGTGTGGATAGGTTGTGGAAAAAGGCGGCTTCTACCGCTTCTTTAGGGCCTCGGCGACAGTCTGCCCAATGAGGGCTGGATTACGCACCACATGGATGCCAGCCTTTTCCATCGCGGCCATTTTTTCGGATGCCGTGCCCTTGCCTCCGGAAATAATGGCGCCTGCATGGCCCATCCTTCTTCCGGGCGGCGCTGTAATCCCGGCAATAAAGCCGACAACAGGCTTTGAGAGGTTGGACTTGATATAATCGGCAGCACGCTCCTCGGCATCTCCCCCGATCTCGCCGATCATGACAATGGCGTCGGTCTCTCTGTCCTTTTCAAACATCTCCAGGAGGTCAATAAAGTTTGTCCCGTTGACAGGGTCTCCGCCGATGCCGATACACGTAGACTGTCCAAGACCGGCCTTTGTGACCTGCCAGACCGCCTCATAGGTGAGGGTTCCACTCCTCGATATTACGCCGACCCGACCTTTTTTATGGATAAAGCCTGGCATGATCCCGATCTTGCACTCCTCAGGGGTGATGATCCCGGGGCAGTTAGGTCCGATGAGCCTGCTCTTCTTTCCTGCCATGAACCTTTTGGCCTGGACCATATCCATCACAGGGATCCCCTCGGTAATGCAAACAATCAGGGGGATCTCTGCCTCTGCGGATTCCATGATGGCGTCTGCGGCAAATGGCGGGGGGACAAAGATCATCGAGACATTGGGCCTTGCTGCATCCACCGCCTCCCGGACTGTATTGAATACAGGGACACCCTCAAACTCAGTCCCGCCCTTGCCGGGTGTGACCCCGGCCACGATATTGGTCCCATACTCCATACAGGCACTGGTATGGAACGAACCCTCCTTACCCGTGATCCCCTGTACCATCAACCTTGTGGATTTATTAACGAGAATACTCATCCGGATACCCTTTCCCGATTTAGCAGTTTCTGTTCACTATTTACCATTCACCAACTTCACAACCTTCTGCGCCCCTTCCCAGATATCCGAGGCGACTTGAAGATTCAGTCCTGATCCCTTCAGCATCTCAAGACCCTCCTTGGCGTTTGTCCCTTCAAGACGAACCACAAGCGGGACCCTGATCTCGACCTCTTTTGCCGCATCAATGATACCGCCGGCAATCCTCTCACAGCGCACAATGCCGCCGAATATGTTGACAAAGACTCCCTTTACGTTTTTGTCTGCCAGGAGGATCTGGAAGGCGTGCTTCACCGTCTCTTTGGAGGCACCGCCCCCCACGTCTAAGAAATTGGCAGGCTCACTCCCCGCCAGTTTGACCACATCCATCGTGGCCATTGCAAGGCCGGCCCCGTTGACCATACATCCGATATTGCCATTGAGTTTTACATAGTTCAGCCCATGCTTTGATGCCTCAATCTCAAGCTCCTCTTCCTCGTCGAGATCCCGCAGGGCCTTGATGTCTTCATTCCTGAAGAGCGCGTTGTCGTCAAAGCTCATCTTGGCATCGAGGGCGATGAGTCTTTTATCCTTGGTGATGACGAGGGGATTTATTTCAATCAGCGAGGCCCCCTTCTGGGTCAGGAGCTTGTAGAGGTTTCCGGCCATCGCAATGAACTGTTTGGCAATCTCCGGTTCAAGTCCGAGCCGGAACGCCATATTCCTGCCGTTGAACGGCTGAAAACCTACAGAGGGATCAATATACTCTTTGATCACCTTTTCCGGCGTCCTTTCTGCAACCTCTTCGATCTCCATACCCCCTTCAAGGCTTGTGATAAAGACAGGACGGCTATAGGTGCGGTCAATTAAGATGCTCAGGTAGAGCTCTTTTCCGATATCAACCCCCTCTTCAAGGAGGATCTTCCGGACGCACCTCCCTTCCGGACCTGTCTGGTGGGTGACAAGGGTCTTTCCCAAAAGTTCCTTTGCAAACCTTGCGACATCCTTTTTCTCTCTTGCAAGTTTTACCCCGCCGGCCTTCCCCCTGCCGCCTGCATGAATCTGTGCCTTCACAACGACCACATTAGAATGGATCTCTTTTGCATATTGTTCTGCCTCATCCACAGAATAGACAGCCTTTCCCTGCGGAACCGGAATGTTGTACTGGGCAAACAGCTTCTTTCCCTGAAATTCATGGATATTCATCTCAAGACTCCTCTCAATCTCAACCGTACGGCTGTATGGCGGCCTTAAAACAGGGCCAGATATTATCATTCCTCCTGCAATAAATCAACAGAAAAAATGGGGGGAGTAATGCCTCGGTGAAAGGTGGGGTTGTAGTCCCTGAGCGACTTGCCGAGAGCAGTTGGCACCTGACTTTTTAAAAATTGGGGCGAGCAGGCGGAGCCGTAGTTGCCCAATTTATTGGGCTTCCAGGTAACGAAGCCTGATAAATCAGGCAACTACAGCCTGCGAGTCCTTAGACAGGTCAACTGCGAAGGCCAGGAGCGAAGGGACTACGACCCCACCCACCATTGACCGAGAGATTACGGGGGAATCTGCTCTTATCGCTTGACACCCGCATCACTTCTCTATTATAAATAAAGACACTTGAAAACCAACACTTTACACCAACACTTCATAAAGGAGGAAGAGGGAATGAAACGTTTTGGAAAAGTTGTACTCGCTGTAAGCCTTGCATCCAATCTCTTTTTTGTGGGGATTATTCTGATGGGATTCTCAGGCCCGAATGTCCTGACCTCATTCAATGAGGATGTCAATGAACCGGCGATTCCCAAGTCGTCATTCGTCCATCAATTAGCGTCTGTTATTGGAGATGTGAAGATAGGAGAGAGGGTCTATGTGGCTCCGGCAGCATCCATCAGGGGGGATGAGGGACAGCCTATTTATATTGGGAATGAGACGAATGTGCAGGATGGGGTCGTGATCCATGGTCTTGAGACGATGGAGGATGGCAAGGCCGTAGAGAAGAATCAGGTTGATGTTGGCGGCAAAAAATATTCAGTATATATCGGTGATCGCGTATCTATGGCCCATCAGTCTCAGGTCCATGGCCCGGCGCTGGTCGGCAATGATGTGTTTGTGGGGATGCAGGCCCTTGTCTTTAAGGCCACAGTAGGGGATGGCACAGTCCTCGAACCAGGGGCAAAGGTGGTCGGGGTAAAGATTGCCTCAGGGAGATACGTCCCGACAGGGAGTGTCATTACAAAGCAGGCCGATGCCGATGCCCTTCCCACGATTACAGATACCTATCCATTTAAGGATTTAAATAAGGCCGTGGTCCATGTCAATACACAGTTCGCTGATGGCTATAACGGAAAGAAGCCCGCAC
>JACRHF010000058.1 GCA_016217665.1 Nitrospirota bacterium
AGACACCTTAGAGGGGCTTAAAAAGGTCATCCCCACAAAGGATATCGTAGAGATTGCTATTGCAGAAATAGAGGGTGAAAAGGCCCTTGCAGAGATAAAATCCCTCTCCACTGTCCGCTCGGTCACCTTTTCCGAAGGACGATTAAGGATCTCCGTAGAAAATAGCGCACAGGCCATCCCCCTCCTCGTAGACAAGATAGAGGGGGCAGGAGGGAAGGCCCTGTCCGTCCTGCTCAAAAAACAGACCTTAGAAGATGTCTTTATCCATTTCACAGGAAGGCCCATCCGGGAGGAAGAGGCAAAGAAGGTGAGCTTCTTTATCGGCGCCGGGGTGCCGCAGAAATGGGGGAGGTAGCAGAAACCCACGAGGCTGACCAGACCTTCCCCTCATGGATGAAATGGGCGCTGTCATTCAAGATCAGGGCGCGGTCGTAGCCGTAACCATAGTCATAGGTCTTTTCAGCGGAACGTTCTTCGGCGATCAGTTGACCTGACAGAGTAATTCCATTATCCCCTTCCAAATCGATATCAAAGAGATAAAGGCCTGTATGGGTCCAGTCATAATAGTCCCACGGGTTCCCTGAAAGGTCGCTATTTGCAGTATCATGGAGCCTCACCGGCAGGGCAAGGCGCGCCGGCTTTCCATCGAGAGGCGGGATATAGGCAAAGGCGTGATGATCGATCAGCGCGTCCGAATCTGTCCCGCGCTTGCCGATCACCCTGCTGTCCACCTCTCTTGGATTTGCGGGATCCAGAACATCGAAAAGGGAAAGCTTCACCCCCTGATACCAGGCCCCGCGCCCGTCACCCCACCCGCCAGTCTCATCGGGAACGGCATCCTTTCCAATCCCGAGAAGCCTATTCTCGCCGACCGGCTGGAGATAATCCGAATAGCCGCTGATCTTCAGCTCACCCGCGAGACGAGGGTCCGCCGGGTCTTTCAGATCAATCACATAGAGCGGATCCGTGACCCGGAAGGTCACCAGATAGGCCCTGTCACCTAAAAAACGCGCGGCATAAAGCCGCTCGCCCGGTTTCCCGATCGGCTCACGATGCGCATTGTTCGGAAGGCGGGAAACCTCTGCAAGACGCTCCTCTCCTGCGGGTCCTGATTCCTTTAAGACCATCAGCATCGTTTTTGCGCTCAAGTCCCACGTCTCACCCAGAGAGGTGGCGATGCGGAGGTAGCCGTCCTTCTCTCCCATGCGAAACGATTTCTTATCCTGCTCCCATCCGAGATGCCCCGGAACGACACCGGAGCCGCTATAAACCGTCTGGGAGGCATCCAGAGAGAACTTATGCAGATCGGTCTCCACTTCAGGACTCATATAAGAAACCGTCATCCCCGCGACGGCCGGGGCGCCCACAGCAACGTCGCCGGAAAGGGGCATCGGGCTGTAACGATAGCGCGTGGTCGCTAAGTAGAGGGCCTGTGGCGAAACATAAATTGCCTCTGCCTGACCCACGATACAGCTGGATCTGGGCGTCTGCGGCGATGCAAGGTCTATGGCGGTAATGGTGATGATGTCCGGCGTGGTCACCGCATCCTCCGGCATCGGCGGCAGGTAGCATTTTTCTGGAGTTATAAGATCCCCCTTCTCTTCGCCATTGATCGTGATATCCGGCAAGAGGTCTGAAAGCGACGTACCCGCCAGAAGAACCGCGTTGTCTTGTTTTTCCTTTTCCGTTAAAGGATAGGGTAAATAGCCTTCAATATAAGGCGTGTATCGTGAAACGATATAGAGGGTCTCCCCGATGCGGCGGCTTGAGATCAGATATCCGTCGATCTCCAGGCTGATCACGCCTGACGGCTTGGCCGGATCGCTGACGTTAAACAATTCAAGGGCGGTCTTGCCGTTTCTCCAGTACCAGGGCTCAAACCAGGAATCCATAGGGGTGCCGGAACCGGTCCCTATCACAGCAAGAAGGTCCGAATGCCCATCACCACGATTGGTTACAAGATACAGACTATCAACGATTGAAGAGGTGGGTAAACTGATCACCGCCACCTCCGAAGCGTCAGGCGGCGAATCAGAAAGCTTCATCACTCTGATCTTATTGGCGTAGGCCTGTCCAGGATCCTCCCCGCCGGACGAGCCGCCCGTTCCGTCTGTCATAACCGGCGCCATCATTCTTTCCATGAATCCGTAATAGGGATAGGGACTCTTTACGGCCATATAGAGATGCCGGCCATCGGACTTGATCAGATCCGCCTCGTCAACACCCGACTCCTGCAGAATAGTCGTCGAATATACCGCCTGTGAGCGATCAGGGGAACTGGCACCCTCCTGGCCAGACACACCGCCCGTCATGGTCATTGTCTGGGTATCCGTTAAAATGCCCCCGCTGGAAGATGACTCCAGAGACTGTTTTTTAATCGCCTCCTTGAGATACGTCTCCATCGTCGCCGAAGACGCGAAACGGGCAAGGGAGTATTTATACAGGCGGTTTTTGACCAGGCCGTTTGTATTTACCGAAGTGCCGTCACCGCCGGTCCTGATAGACCCGCAGCCGGCGGTTAAGGTAAGAATAATTACAACTGATGCAATCCGCGTGATGACTATCATTTTGTTGACAACCTTATGTTTCCGCCAGTTTTTTTATGAACTCAATAACATTCCGTTTCATATAGGTTTTTATTTCAGTGTGCATATTGTCAAAATAATAACAGGTTAGAAGGAAGATGACAAGAGGATTTGCATAGAAGATTACGCCAATGCGGATGTCGCAAGGCGAGTCGTGAGCTTGTCGCAAGTTCAGCCCGTCTCCTTCATCCGGTAAACGAGCTTGTTGGTCGCCCCTTTTGAAACAAACAGTCCCATGTCCACCATGGCTTCCAGGTCCCTCTGCAGAGAGCGGCGGTTGACCTCGGGATAGAGATGCTCGAAATCCTGAATGGTCAGGCTGCCGTGTTCCAGGATGAGGCCGAGGGCCTTGGCCTGGCGATCCGAAAGTCTATGCTCCTGGACAAGCAGGTCCCGGCGGATGGCCTGCTCTCCGCGCTCCCTGACCTCGGCAATCTGGGTGGTCAGCCCCTCGACGAAGTACTCCAGCCAGCCGGTCATGTCCATGCCGCTCACCAGCACCGGATGGACATTCTGCTCCCCGTTGAGCCAGTCCACCAGCCCCGCCATCATGACCGGCACATCGTGCGCCGGGGGCGGCGTGTAGACCGTCTCGCCAGTGTAAGCGCTTAAATAACCCCACCCTCAGAATTTCATTTTGTTGATGAAACCCCGATCGACATGCTGAGGCAACAGCGCCTTGTAATCCGCTTCACTCTCAGCCCGCGGCAACCGTTCAAACAGATACCGCAGATACCGGTAGGGCTCAAGACCATTGGCCTTGGCGGTCTCGATCAGACTGTAAATCGTTGCACTTGCCTCTGCCCCTCTCGGATGAGCAGAGAACAACCAGTTTTCTGGCCCACGACAAAAGGCCTGATCGCATTCTCTGCCAGATTGTTATCCGGGTGCATCCGGCCGTCCTCTGTGTACCGGCAAAGCCGCTCCCACTGCTTGAGCGTATAGGCTACGGCCTTGCCAAGAAGCCCCTGTGGAGGCGTCTTGGGTGCAACACCTTCAAGCTATTCCCCAAACTGTCTCAATAATGGGATCGTCTTCTCCTGCCGCAACTGATAGCGTTCCTCTATTGTGTGGCCCTTCTCATCCGCCTCTTTCTCAATGGCATACAGATGCCGGATATAGGTAAGCGCTCTGGCCGTGTACCGAAAGAAGTTTTGGATTTCATCGGAAATCAAAGGCCCCCTTCAGAAACAGAGAAAATTCTGCTATAGTCATAGCTAATATGGAACTTCCCTTGGATGACAGCCGGTTACAGTCCGATATCCAGTATCTTGAGGATGCCCTCGATAAGGTGATACGGGAGCAGGAGGGGGATCAGCTCTTCCGGTTGGTCGAGGAATTCCGTACCGCCTGCAAGAAGATCAAGGACCAATATGACCCTTCCATCGAGACATTTCTGCTTCGCGAGGCAGAGCGGCTTGACCTCTCCATATCCTCAAAGCTCATTCAGGCATTCGCCCTCTACTTCTACCTCCTCAACACAGCCGAGGAGAATTTCGGGATGCAGCAGAGAAGGGAGATACAGCGCCACGGCGGCCGTGTCAAAGGTTCCTTTGAGGATTGTCTTGCCAGGCTACATGAAAACAGAATCGATCGAAAGACCCTCTTTGACCTTCTGGGTAGTCTGTCTATAGAACCTGTCATGACGGCCCATCCTACGGAGGCAAAGAGACTGACGATCCTCAAGAAATATAGAAAAATCTATCTCACAATCTTCAAAAAGGAAAATCCCATCTGGACACCTGAAGAGAAGGCCCTGCTGCGGGAGGATATCACCAATGAGATACAGAAGCTATGGCAGACTGGGGACATCTTCCTCGAAAGGCCGACTGTTGAAGAAGAGGTATCCAATGGGCTCTACTATTTTAAGGAGACCTTTTATTCTGTGATCCCCAAACTCTACCGTTCACTCAGGCGCAGCATAGGGCATTTCTACCCGGACCATGATCTCCGGATACCGCCCCTATTAAGATTTGGTTCATGGATTGGCGGTGATCGGGACGGCAACCCCAATGTCACCCCAGAAGTCACAAGAGGGACACTTAAGACCCAGAGGGATGCCATTTTCTCACTCTATATTCAGTCGGTCCAGGATCTCATAGGAAGTCTCAGCCACTCGACCACCAAGGTGAATGTATCAGAGGAGCTGACCGCCTCTATTGATAAGGATGTGAAGAGTCTGCCTGATATGGGTCAGCAGGTCCTTGATAGAAACCCTTATGAACCCTATAGACAGAAGCTGTCATTTATAAAGATGCGGTTAGAAGGAACGCGGCCGTATCACAGCCCATCTGAACTCCTTGAAGACCTGTATGTCATCCAAAAAAGCCTTATTGCCAACAGGGGGATGAGGACAGCAGAGATTGAGGTCGATGGCATGATAAAGAGGGTGGAGGTCTTTGGCTTCCACCTTGCGAGACTCGATATAAGGGAGGAGTCGGACAAACATACGAGGGCCATCTGTGAGGTCTTTGACAGGCTCGGCATATATCCTGATTTTCAGGACATGTCTGAAGACGATAAGGTCCGGATCCTCTCTGAGGAGATACAAAATCTCCGGCCTCTCATATATGAAGGCATGGAGCTAAGCAGTGAATCTGTCAATACGATCGAGACATTCCGGGTGATAAGATGGGCTATGGAGAACGTATCTCCGGAGGCCATCGGGAGTTATATCATCAGTATGACCCACAGGATCAGTGATATCCTGACCGTCCTCCTCCTTGCAAAGGAGGCGGGGCTTTACAGGGATAGTAATCCCCCTAGCCCTCAAATCCCCCTTAATCCCCCTTTACTAAAGGGGGAGATTAGCCCCAATCTCCCTATTCCCCCCTTTACAAAAGGGGGGTTAGGGGGGATTGATAGCAGCAGCGGGGGAATTGATATCGTTCCACTCTTTGAGACCATTGATGATCTACGCCGCTCACGGGAAATCATCAATGGTTTATTGTCCCTCCCGGTATATCAAAGGTATATCACTTGCCGTCAGGGTGTCCAGGAGATCATGCTTGGCTATTCAGACAGCAGCAAGGATGGCGGGATACTGACATCGAGCTGGGAATTGTATAAGGCACAGAAGGGGTTATGGGATGTGGCACAGAGGCATGGGATCCGCCTCAGATTATTCCACGGCAGGGGAGGAACCGTCGGTCGTGGAGGCGGCCCAACTCATAAGGCGATATTGGCCCAGCCCCCGGGGACCGTCCGGGGGAATATCAAGATCACAGAGCAGGGGGAGGTCATCTCATCCAAGTATGCAAATCAGGGCACTGCCCTGCATAATCTGGAACTGATGGTGGCCGGGGCGATTGAGGCGAGTTCTCCGGCATACCATGAGGAGATAAAGACGCTGGATGAAAAATATACCTCCCTATTGGACGAGTTGTCAGAGATATCCTATCGACTCTACAGAGAATTGATAGAAGACCCTGATTTCTACATATACTTTTCATACGCAACCCCGATCGGGGAGATAGGCCTTGCAAAGATAGGGTCGAGGCCTGAGAGGAGAAGGGAGACGTGGAAGATAGAAGACCTGAGGGCGATACCCTGGATATTTAGCTGGACACAGAGCAGGCACATGCTCCCGGCATGGTATCCCGTGGGCACGACCTTTAAGAGATTTATTGACCCTGACCCTGTCACCCGCACCGCTCTGTTAAAGGAGATGTACCGCCGGTGGCCATTTTTTGAAAACCTGCTCGATAATATCCAGATGACCATGGTCAAGGCGGACATGAATATCGCCCATCTATACTCCGGCCTTGTGCCGGATAAAAAAACAGGAGATAAGATCTTCGGCATGATAAAGTCGGAGTTTGCCTTGTCAAGGGAGATGATCCTTCTGATAACCGGTCAGGAGAGGTTACTCGATAATGATAAGGGGTTGCAGCGGTCTATCCAATTAAGGAATCCCTTTATGGACCCTATAAACTATATGCAGGTCAATCTCCTGAATCAGTTGCGGAAGGAGGGGCTCATAGAGGGAGAGCAAAAGGGACTGGCGGACGCCGTGCTCCTGACGATAAGCTGCATCGCGGCGGGGATGAGGAACACAGGGTAGAGCAAATCCCCCTTAATCCTCCTTTACTAAAGGGGGATCAATTTATTGATTATTACAAGAGTTCTTTGTTGATGTTGACCTTTGCCTTGGCGCGCATGGCCGTTGTATAGGCCATGACCGCCTTCTCCTGCTTCTGGAATTGGAGAAACTTCTTAAGCTTCTGCATCTCATCTGCCGGTCTCTCCGCAGGGATGGGTTTCAAACCCGTCCCTACGTCTTTACCACCGGAAGGATTCAGGGGGAATGCCTCATTGACGTCTTCATCTGCAACCGCCACAGAATCTTTTATAACCTCCTTCACCTTATCAATCATAAGCTCCTTGCGTCTGGCCTCCTCAAACTCACCCACACTGACACGGTTCAGCTTCAGAAGCCTCTCATAATAGGTGCGGTCAAATCTCCCATCCTTGTGGAATTCTTTCATCTTCATGATGCCGTCCCGGAGTTCCTCATCACTCACCCTGACCCCAAACCTCTCTGCCTCTTCAATCCAGAGCTCCCGGTTTATAAGGTCTTCCAGGACCTTATCCCGCACCTTCATCTTCTCCAGCATCTCGGCATCAAATTTATCTTTGTATACCTCCCGGTAGTAGGCAACGGCCCGGGTATAGGCCTTCCGGTAGTCCTGCGCATTGACATCATGCCCGTTGACAGACGCAAGGACATTCTGCTGAGGCGCCTTAATCCCCCACCACCCCATCGTAATGACAAAGGTCAGGGCGATCACACCCATGATGATCTTTAATACCCACGGATTGTCAACTGCCAGTTCACGAACAATCTTTAACATTGTAATCCTCCTTAATCATTGAAAAATCCCCCTAAAGAATAGGGGGATTGGAAATTATTGCATTCCAGGTTGACGCTCAAAAATGTCCATATGCAAGGAAGGACAAGGATTTGAGTCGAGGCGTACTTTAGTAGTACGTTGAGACTCAAATCCGCAGTCCTGACGCCGCAGATGGGCATTTTTCAGCGTCAACCAAACAGGTCATTCTTAAAATGTTTACTTAACGCCAGCTCCTGTGCATAATAGTGCGAGCCGATCTCCTTTCCATAAGTGATCTGCGGCTGCCCGGCCATCTTCTCGTATCGTATTTTAAAAAATACCTGCCCATCCTCAATCCGGAACGGGACATCATGGGGTCTGACCTCGAGGACGGACCTCGTGCCATTGACCTCACCACGTCCGTAACCAAAACCGCTGTCAAAGAACCCGGCATAATGGGTCCTTAATTCCCCTGAACCGGCATCAAACTCGATCATCTCTGCCGCATATTCCAACGGGACGCGGACCTTTTCTTTAGACGCAAAGATGTAGAACTCCTCGGGCTCTAAGATCAGAAACCCCTCTTTCGGCGCCTGTATCGGCTCCCAGTATTCTGAGGCAAGATGGCCTCCGGCCTTGCTGAGATCAATGATAGAGCTGTTCTTCTTTGCCTTGAATCCGATGACCCCATTGCTGGCATGCCCCTTTAAATCAACCCGCATATGAAGCCCGTCGCGGATAATCGCAGACCCTGCCGGCACCGGCACCCCTGCGTCATCAAAGAGGAGGGTATGGGTCTGACAGACCTCCCGCAGATCGTCATCTTCCACCTGCTCCCTTCCGTCAAAGAGCCGCAACTGATTCAGGCTCTGGCCTGTCTTTACCTTTATGGTAAAGGACCTGGGAAAGACCTCAAGGTATAGCCTTCCAGAGTATCCCTGCGAGATCTCGTCAAACCGGTACCCCCCGTCTGTGATCACTCGTGTAAAAATATCCAGTCTCCCGGTCGTGCTCTTTGGATTTGCCTTCCCGTTTATTTCCCGGGGGAGATAGAGCTCTTCAATTAAAGGGATCAGATAAACGTTCTTCTTCTCCAATATGCCATTCTCATCCAGGTCGGTCTCGTACATAAAGAGCTCGTTCAGGAGCTCATCCACCCTGCGGTGCTGGGGCAGGAAACTACTCCTCACCCTGTAGGCCTTATTCCCAAGTCTCAGGTCCATACTCGCAGGCTGGAGCTGCTTGTCTTGAATAGGGACGGGGGCCTTGATACCCCCGTCTCTGATAAGCTGTTTTAATCTCTGGATTGGCAGTGTCCCATTCATCTGAAAATCCTTGATCAAATCCCCCCTCCCCCCCCTTTTCTAAAGGGGGGAAGAGAATTAATCTCCCCCTTTGTGCCCCGAAAAAACCTTGTCCTCTTCTGCCTGAGGATAACGGTAAATCTTATCCTCGTAGTTTTTTACAATGACCTCCCGCTCGTTCAACCCTATGACAAAGTCCGGCGGTAACAACGGGACCTTGCCGCCCCCTCCGGGAAGGTCAATTACAAATTTCGGTATGGCCATCCCGGATATCCTCCCCTGAAGCCCCCGGATAATATCAAGGCCGCACTCAACCGAGGTCCGAAGATGCTCAGTCCCGCGGGTCAGATCGGCCTGATAAAGATAGTACGGTTTCACCCGGATTGCAAGGAGTCTCTTCATCAGTTCCTTAATCGTCTCCGGGTCATCATTGATCCCCTTCAGCAGGACGGTCTGACTGCCAAGGGGAATGCCCGCATCGGCCAGACGGCTGCAGGCCGCGGCCGCCTCTTCTGTGATCTCTCGCGGGTGAATAAAATTGATGTTGATATACAGGGGATGGTATCGCTTGAGCATCCTGCAGAGCTTTTGCGTGATACGCTGCGGGAGCGCGCCCGGCACCCTTGTCCCGATCCTGATGATATCGAGATGGGGTATCTCTCTCAGGCCTTTTAATATCTCCTCTATCTCTTTGTCTTTCAGGATCAGGGGGTCGCCGCCGGAGAGGATGACATCCCTGATCTCTGGATGCGCCCGGATGTATTCAATACCCTGCCGGACGATCTCCCTCGGGATCGGCGCCTTCCCGACAAATCGCTTTCGCGTACAGAATCTGCAATAGACAGGACACTGATGCGTCACCATGAGCAGGGCCCTGTCTTCATAACGGTGTACCACCGAGGGGACCGGACTGTCCCCTTCCTCATTGAGGGGATCATCAATCCCGACGTCATCGAGGAGTTCCTGCCCGTCCGGAACGACCTGTCTGTAGATGGGGTCACCCTTTTCCCGGATGAGGGCCCTGAAATAGGGATTGATCCTCACCGGATATTCTTCGATGACCTTATCGATCTCCTCCTGTTCGAGATCAAACTCTGCAGATACCTGATGCCCCTTGATCAGGCTCTTTTTCAAGATATGTTGCCATTGTTCCATGTTAGTTCAAAGTCCTCCCCGCAAATCCCCCTGAGTCCCCCTTTATTAAAGGGGGATTATTGCGTTGCCCCCACCACCGTCATCACGGCATCTTCCATCCCATGGATCAGTTTCTTTTCAAGGGAACAGACCGTGACCAGAATCCCTCTTAGCCTCACACCCTCTTCCTCCACAAAGTAATAGGGGCAGAGGCGTGCCCTGCCGGACATCTTTCTTATTAATTCTCCCTCCCCCTTCGCGGGGACAGAATTTAATTCTGTCCCCCCCAAGTTGGCAGGGTTGTCATCTAAATAAGAAACTTCGACATGCCTTCCTTTATGGTACTCCTGCAGGATATACGGGGTCTTGTAAAAATCGCTCAGCGCCTTATCGAGGGTATCTCTCCACCCTTCCTGCGATATATCATGTCCGACGACAACACCCCGGCTCCCCCAGGCCAGCTCTGAGAATCCGGATGGCTTGATGACAAACTCCCTCTCCCCCTGAGTCGCCTCTGCCAGCTCCCGCCAGGAGGCTACGGGCCTCTCCCCCATTTTAAGACCGGGGATGATCCCATAGGGAGGCATCTCTGCCGGATCCATAATCCATGTTACAGGAAATATCGTCTGAAGTATAGAGAAGACCTCCTCCCCCAGCTCGCGGATCCAATACCCCCGGAGCCGCGGGTGGTGAAACAAGGCGTAGAGGAGTTTCTCCTCGAGAAAGGGCTTAAAAGGCGGGGTTACAGTCACCCCCTTCTTCTTGGCGCTGTAGAGGATCAGCTCTGTCTTCGGGATATTTTTCAGATCAAAGAGTTCAAAGAATCTGTAGAGGACGGCGATCTTATGCTGCCTGCTCCCTTCATCAAAGAACAGCCCCTCTTCGGTAAATAGGACCTCCTCCGGTCTCAGGGCAAAGGCCCTGCCTCCCGCCTCCCTGACGGCCCTCGCCATCCATTCCATCTCAGACCGGTAATCTCTGGATTCCTCAGAGACCACGATGGCGATGACAGGATCCGGGGTATGTGCAACCGCCCTGAGCATGTTCAGGAAACCCCTGGGCATCCCCTCCCCTCCGCCGGCCACCTCCTCGCCCAGGATGCCAGAGTAGACCATCCCAAGGCTGCCGGTGATCCCCATGCCGCCGGGGACAGAATCCAGCTCTGTGGCTACCATCCCATCGGGTGTCAACAGGATATCCGGCCTGATGACGCCGGGAAGGAGCCCCTTCATCCGGTTCATGCGCGCATATTCTACCAACGCCTGAGGTTTTCCCTGATCTAAATATCCGGAAACCCACTCTGGTTGTCTGTTGTGGATGCTTTCGTAGTAGAGTTTGTTGGCAGCCTTATAGAATAGATAAAGGGGTGTACCGAGCGATTCGATAAAGGCGAGTTCTTCCTTCCTTAGGGAGAAAGGGACCGGAGAGATGCGCCAGTGCAGGTATACCCCGTCTCTGATTAGTCTCTCTCTGACTTGCAAACAGTGCTCTACCTGCGTCCTGGATGTAAGCATACCCTTAACCTTAGGGAAGATATTAGCATAGTGGGGTAAATTACTGCAAGGATTTGGGATTGGCGGAGGCGGCCTGGGCCATCTTTTTCTGGACGATATACTCGTAGGGGATGGCATCTACCTTGGGGTTTCTCAAACCCATCACATATATTGTCAGTGCCTTGGCCTGTTCCGGCGTCAGCCCAAAATTAGGCATCACCGTAGGGGCATAGTTTAGCTGGGGATTTCCGGGGACGACCTTCTGGGGATTTAAGAAATGTTCATAGACCCATTGGGACATCGTAGGATGCGGACCTTCTATATGCGCAAAATCGTGGATCAACGAGAATGCAAGCTCGGTCTTGCTCCCTAACCCCGTCAATTCAGGGCCTATACTCCCCCCTTCTCCATTGATCTTATGACACCCCCGGCACCCATACTGGAAAGTCAATCTCCTCCCCTCAAGGAAGGTTGCCCCCGATGAGAACTGCTCCGGAGTGACAGAGATATCATGCAGGTCCACATGGCACTTCACGCATGAGGACTGCACAAATTCCTTCGCCAGAAGCTGACGATTTAAGTGGTGGACCGCCCCATGGGTGGCCTCGACCGTCACCGCCTGCCCGTCACCCTGATGGCACACGGTACACCCGAATTTATCCACCGGGTGGGTCTTCAGAAAATTTCCCGGGTGCGTTGTAAAAGGCTGCGGCTCTTGATCAAAGAGCGGATTCTCTACCCCTGAGTGGCACGTCGTACATCGGTCGATTGCACTCAGTGGCTCGATCCATACCTGCTGTATCCTGACCGGGGTAGCGGCGAACTCCGGTTTATGGAGCTTTGCGGCCAACTTTTCATTGTAGTCCCTCTGATACCCTATCCACTCCTTCCCGGTCTCCCTCCTGAAAATGACGGCCAGGATGATCAGAGTGGCAATCATCACAGCGGCAAACAGCCGGTGCCGCCACTTCGTTGCATTTCTCTCCCACTTCAGATCCATAAGTCCTGCCTACTTATCCTTTCTCTTGTATAACCTCTCCATAAAACTGGCGAGACCAATGATGGCAAATGTGATGGCCGCGGTTGTGACGATAATAAATATCCCTATGCCCGCCTTATCCCACATATCCTCTCCTCTAAAGAACTTCTCTCAAATCCCCCCTTCCCCCCTTTTCTAAAGGGGGGAGCATTTACGGGAAGTTATATCTTAAACCACGGAGTAATGATCGCATACTTTATTGAAAAGACCAGCCTTAAAGCAATCTTTATAGGTATCCCAACCATAATCAGGAATAACACCATCGTCGTAATGTATCTGAATACGCCGAGGCTCTTGAAGAACCCTTTAAAAAACCAGGCAGGGATAATAAGCCCCATGGCAAAGTAGGCAAGCATCATGAGATCTGATATGGCCTTTCCTGCAGAGTCACTCACCCCAAGGCCCTTTGAAAGCATCACAGGCAGGTCTCCAAGGCCTGCCGCGACAGGCTTATGCACATGCCCGTTCTCCCACAACCAGTACCAGTTCCAGTCAAGCCCCCTGAACCAGACACCTATGATGATAAGCACCACCCACAGCGCTATGCCAAAGGAATAGTTTGTGACTGCAAATTTGCGCTCAGAGAAGGTATAAGATCCCCTTCCCTTTGGATTGATATCCAGAAAGGGGATGAGCATCAGTCCGATCATAATCAGGACCGGAAGTGCCACACCGGCGATCCAC
>JACRHF010000060.1 GCA_016217665.1 Nitrospirota bacterium
GTCAATTGACATCAGCACAGCGAATCGTCATAATTGGCGGATGCGAAAATTTTTTTTCATTGCCCTTGCCGCTACCCTGATGCTGGATAGCTCGGTGAGAGAGGTCGTTGCCCAATGGGAGTCTCCTGATCTTCATTGGGCAATGGGGTGGCTCAGCTATCTGGGACAGGGATGGATACAGGCCATCCCCTGTCTCTTTCTCCTCCTGATAGGGCGATTCGTAAGAGGAGATGCCCGGATGGAGGAGTCCGGGAAGAAGGGGATCTATGCCCTGGCTGCCGCGGGTGTCCTGGTTCAGGCAATCAAGCATCTCATTGGAAGGCCCAGGCCGGAGGTGATGGAGGCCATGGGTCTCAGCCTCGGCCCATCCTTTGCGAGCGGATTTGACTCCTTCCCCTCTGGGCATGCGGCTTCAGCCTTTGCTTTAGCTTCGACCCTCACCACCTTTTATCCGAAGGCGCGTTATCCGCTTTATGCCTACAGCATCCTCGTCGGTCTTTCACGGATCTACCTCGGCGCCCACTTCTTCTCCGATGTTTTTGCAGGGCTAATCCTTGGTCTTTGGATAGGCCGGGTGGTCACCACGATGGGCATGGAGGATATCAAGAGGATGGTCAGAGAGCACGGCGTGGCGCTGGGGATCTCTGCCCTCAGTCTCCTTCTCTTTTTTTTCCAGTTGGGGGGCCCGGGTCTTTTCGATGTTGATGAGGCGGTCTATGCAGAATCTGCGCGGGAGATGGTCACGACAGGGGACTGGATCACCCCGCAGTATAATTATGCAAACCGCTACGACAAGCCTGTCCTGTTTTACTGGCTGATATCGTCTGCCTACAGGCTCTTTGGCATTACTGAATTTGCCGCTCGCTTCTGGTCAGCCGTCTTTGGATGCGGCATTGTGGTGATGTCCTATTATTTCCTGTGCCGTGTGGGGGAGCGCCGCTGGGGTGTCCTCAGCGCCATCATCCTGGCCACATCCCTTGAGGTCATCTTATTATCCCATGCCGCCATCACAGACATGACCCTCGCCCTCTTCATGACGGCATCGCTTTTCTGTTTCTTCCTGGGCCATACAGCAGGGGAGGGGAGTGCCAAGCGAGGGTGGTATTGGGGACTGTATCTCAATATGGCATTAGCTGTCCTCACAAAGGGGCCGGTAGGGATCGTCATCCCTGGCCTTGTCATCCTCCTCTTCCTCTTTTATACGGGCCGGATCAGAGAAGGGCTCAGGGAGATGAATCTTTTTTCAGGGGGGGCGATCTTTCTGCTGGTCGCCCTTCCCTGGTATGTGATCGAGATCGGGGTCAACGGATGGGCATATATCGATGCCTTCTTTATCAAGCATAATTTCACCCGTTATACCGGCGTGGTCTCTGGTCATGGCGCGCCAGTATACTACTTTATCCCTGTGATACTCCTGGCATTCTTTCCATGGAGCGCCTTCTTGCCCTATGGCCTGATCAGGTCGTTTCGTATAGGGAGATCAAAGGATCATTACACCCATAAGGATCTGGCGATCCTATTCGCTTCATTCTGGTTTCTGACCGTATTGGTATTCTTCTCGATATCAAAGACCAAACTGCCGGGCTATATCTTACCCCTTGCTCCTGCTATCGCCATCCTCGTGGGATGGATATGGGATGAAACGCTCATGAGGGGGAAGGGGGGATTTGATCGGTTCTCTGTATCCTTATTCGCGCTCCTGGGCCTGCTCATCTCCATCGGCGTGTTTCTGGCCCCTGCATTCTTAGAAAAATCAAAGAGCTTATCTAAATTTTTTGAGGGACCTCTTGAGGGATTATCAGCCTTTTACATCATGACAGGTGTCATCATGATTGGGACTGTCCTCTCCCTGCTGTCGTTATGGAAACAGAGGAAGGCCTTAGCCTTTGGGATGATGGCCTGCATGATGATATTCGTTGCCTATATCCTCCTGGCCCGTATCGTGCCGGTGGCAGATCAAAACCTGCAGTCTGCGCTGAAGGATTTTGCAAAGACAGCCGGCGTCCGGTTAGAGACTGCCGGAGGGGATCTCATTGTCTATGGTCTCAATAAACCGAGTATCGTCTTTTACGCAAGACGGCCGGTAATCGTCCTCAGGTCCAATCAGAGGGAGCGGTTGAACGAGGTCATAACCTCCTCAAAGAGGTTCTATCTGATTACAAAGGGTTCAGATATCGAGGGGTTATTGAGTCGTCCTGACCTGTATCTGATAGATCAGAAAAGGGGTTATGCCCTGTTATCCAATCAGCCTCCTCAGGCCTACCTGACAGAGGATGCCGGGAGGCGAAAGGAGTCGTGATGGATGATCCATGGATATCCGTAGTGATCCCGGCCTATCATGAAAAGGATAATATTTGTAAACTGAACGACCTGCTGTTAGGGGTATTGAAGACCTTAGACCGGTCTTTTGAAATTATCTATGTGGATGACGGGAGCAGGGATGAGACCTTCTCAGTGCTCAAGGGGCTCTGCAGTCAGTCTCCCTGTGTCAAGGCCATTAGGCTGCGGCGGAATTTCGGTCAGACGGCCGCCATGTCTGCAGGGTTCGACTTTGCAAGAGGGGAGATCATTGTGGCCATGGACGGAGACCTGCAGAATGACCCTGCCGACATCCCGGCCCTCCTGTCCAAGCTGGAAGAGGGATACGATGTTGTCAACGGCTGGCGCAAAGACCGTAAAGATAAACTTCTGTCGAGGAAGATCCCCTCGATGATCGCCAATGCCGTCATCGGCGTGACGACCGGCGTCCGCCTGCACGACTACGGCTGTTCCCTCAAGGCATACAGGGCCGAGGTCATCAAGAATGTCCCCTTGTACGGGGAGTTACACCGCTTTATCCCGGCCCTGGCCAGCATATATGGGGCAAGGATCACCGAGCTCCCTGTCAGGCATCACCCCAGAATCTCCGGGGCGAGCAAGTATACCCTGTCACGGACCTTCCGGGTACTGATGGACCTTTTTACAGTTACCTTTTTGAAGTTTTTTGCAGACAGGCCCCTCCATATCTTTGGCTGGTCCGGGCTCTTGCTATTCATTATGGGATTTTTTATAGACGGTTATTTAGCAGTCCAGAAGATATTCTTGGGGGCCAGTCTTGCCAACAGGCCGCTGCTCCTCTTGGGGACATTGCTGATCCTGGCAGGGCTTCAGATGTTCAGTATCGGGATATTAGCAGAAATACAGATCCGTACCTATTATGAGGCCCAGGGCAAACCCATCTACAGCATCCGGGAGATCATCAACCTCGAGAAATGAAAAAGAGGTTCTTTACCCTGCTCAAGGGCTTAATCAGTATATTGCTGCTGGCCTATCTCTTCTACAAGGTAGACCTTAAAGAGGTCTGGCAGCACCTGAAGCATGCAAACATTTTTTATCTTCTGGGCGCATTGGGGTTATGCCTCATAGGCCAGGCGTTGTGCGCCTGCCGTTGGAAGATCCTGGCAAGGCTGATGGACTTCCACAACAGCCTCAAAGAATTTGTCATCTACTATTTTGCAGGGATGTTTTTCAGCCTGTTCCTTCCAACGCTCATTGGCGGAGACGTGGTGAAGTGCTATTACCTGGCACGGGGGAAGAATAAGACACTCCAGTCTATTATTACGGTCCTTGCAGATCGTGGGACCGGGCTTATTTCTCTCATCCTGATAGCCTGGGGGTCGCTCTTTCTCATGGATGGGGTTCCTGTCCCTGCGCAGTTTACCTGGGGGATAAAGGCGGCCGGTATCGCCATGATTGCAGGACTTATCGCCCCCTTCTTCGCCGGAGACCTCCTTGCCAGACTGGGGGGCAGGACAATAGAACTATCCCTGATCTACTGGAAGAGGCCCGGAGCCCTCTTGAACTCGATCCTGATATCGTTTGGATTTCAGATGATGATCATCATCATCCATATCCTGATCGGCCTCTCCCTCGGTCTTGCGATCCCCTGGAAATTCTACTTCTTTCTCGTCCCCTTAGTGGTCACTGTGAGTATGCTCCCTGTCAGCCTCAGCGGTCTTGGAGTCCGGGAGGGGGCCTATGTCTATTTCCTCTCGTTAGCGAACATTCCTCAGGCCGAGGCCCTGACCTTTGCCTTTGGCTGGCTCTTCGTTGTCTTTGCCTCAAGCCTGATAGGAGGCCTGGCCCTTTTTAAAACCCCGGCAAGGGCAAAACAGATAGAAAAGGGGACAGATTTATTTTCCGGCAACGCCGGAAAATAAATCTGATAATCATATAAAAGGCACCTCCTTAGCATACCGGATTAATTATCTGGTATGCTTGGGGAAATAAACCAATATTAACCCAGGAGGTGCCTTATGAAATTGTACGTGGCTTTTGATCTTCATGCAA
>JACRHF010000061.1 GCA_016217665.1 Nitrospirota bacterium
GGCCGAACAGTTTTAATTATAAGGCATCAGGGACAATCATCAGTGGAGACTACATCGTCTCCCAGTAAAGGAGGGCGCTATTCATGAGCACACGAACTATCTTCACAGGAATATTCTTATGGCTGTTTCTTATGGGAGTAGGGGGTATTGCGGGGGCAGTCCCGATCGTAAGTTACACCAATACCTATGATTCCGGTACGACCACATGGACCTATGAGAGTACCATTACCAACGATACCGCTGATTTGCTCTATGACTTTGTGATCTCTCCTACAGTAGAACCCCTATCCGGGGCAGACCTGACATCGGAAGGATGGGGCCCTGCTGATGTGGGGAACATATCCCCCTATTTTGTCCACTGGATGGCGGACATTGGTGCCGAGATACTCCCCGGCGGTATGATGGGTGGATTCTGGTTTACCTATTACGGGAGCGCAGATGCCGACATCGGCTCGCTGTCATATACAGTGACATTATGGGATCAGGTGAATGACACCCCATACTCGGTTGATGGCCAGACTGCCCCGGTACCGGAACCAGGAACGGTCTGGTTAATTATGACAGGTCTACTGGGACTGGGAATCCTGTATAGGAGAAAGGCGTTATATATTTTCCAGAAAGGATAAGCCGTTTCTGGCAGGAAACGACTGGTTGGTTTAAAACTTATCAAATCCTTTATCTAATAATATCATCAGGAAAATTGGTGGGCCAACAACATCTATAATGGTGGTTTAAATTTGCCGGCGACTTTGCTGATAAACATCAATAATCATTTATATCCGATCCAACGTAATGAAAGGAGGTGAAATCAGTGGTGAATCAAAGAAAACAACATGAGACAAATGAACTTTCTATCTCAGAGATGGAGTCCTTACTTACATCAGAATTTCGGTCAGCATTTAAAGCAGCAGTCCAGGATGCGATACTTTGGAAAGAGGCGAAACTTAACGCCCAGAAATTCTTGCAAAGCAGAGGTGTAACACTTTCTGATCGTATTACAGTTGCATTTCTCGATGTTGAACTTGAAGGGGATCGTCTTAAGTTCTTCGGGGCAGATAATAAGATACCAATATTGGATATGTATTGTCCTCCTACTTTTGTATGGTGGCATTTCTGCAGAAAAATTGCCAGAGTTTGTGAAAAGAAAACTGTAATTATAGACCCTATTACAGGTAAAAAGAATGTAATAGAATCAAATTGCTATCTTGTATGTGAAGAATATATCTGGGATCCCGAACTAAGTTTACCAAAGCGTCCACCATGGCCACCCATTCCACCACCAATACCACCTCAATAATATTTGAGGTGATTTTTTCATAATATCAAATTCCTATCTTACATAAATAGGAGGAATCCAGTATGCAGAATACGAATCTTCTCAAGTCTGAGTACCAAAACCTTTTCCCTCACGGGGTGCTTTCCTTACCGATTGATTGCCTCGCAGGTGTTACGAAAGACGTTGCCAAGACGTTGGAGGACGTTGGGGTAAGCAGTGTATTTGACTTGGCTACTTCGGCGATTTTCAGAGCGGCTGCTGAGGCTCTTCATGCTACAAACAACGGTGCCCGTTTGCAGCCGGCACTTGTTTCAAACGACCTTCTGGATGCTGCCAGCAAAACTGAGACCACCGGAGAATTCCTTAACCAAAAGATCTCTGTCTTCAAGGGCATCGGAACTAATGGAGCAAATAAAATTGAGTCCAATGTCGGCATCTTACACGTCCGCGACCTGGCGACATGGCCGCCATACATAGCCGCAAAAGCCATCCTTAACGAAGCATACGGTTTGGCGCCCCAAGAGGGTTCAGACCCTGAGTATCCGGACGACCTTGTTCCCGACTCACGTCGCTACCCCACTGAACGCGTACAATACGAAGTGCTGGTGTTTGACAAGATTCTCCGTTACAATAGAAACAAAAACGGCACCTTGGAATTGGAAACACCTCCGCTTACTCACCTCAGCAGTTCGGCCACGTCAGGCATGGGGAGGGCTCAACGGGTTAAAACACACTTTAGCGACGAGCTGTTATATCGTCTTGAAGAGGTTGGGCCGCTCGATGTTTCAGTTACTGCGTCTCCAGAGTATGGCTTTCAGCATCCCGCCGTGGGGGCGCTCCTTACCTACAATCAAAGCTGGTATACGGAGGACCTAGCGCTCGGCCAGTTACTGCACACGCTGGCGCTTGCCCCGGGTGAGAGCACACGAATTGCGATGATAGACTGGTCTCGCAGGGATCGTGCATTTACAAGCGAAGAAATAAGTCAGACAGAATCCCTGTCGAATGTGTTAGAACGGGGACGTTCCATTAATGAAGTCACTAGCGCAGTTGCATGGGAGTCCCAAACGGGTTTTTCTGGTTCATCAAGCAACGCCTCAAGCTCTCAATCTGGCATGTCCGCAGGGTATGCTGGAATCGTTGCCTTGCCTTTCGTTCCGGGTGTCGCTACTGGGGGGTATTCACAAGGCCGCGCGAGCTCAAACGCCTCCTCTTCTAGTTGGGCAACTTCCTCAGGAGAGCGGACGTTAAATGCCGAGATGACACAGAATATCATAGACCGGACGCATCAGGCCGCCAATTCAGTCCGTAACCGTAGGGCAACTATTGTACAGGAAGTCTCTCAGCAGGAAAGCGAGCGCATCAGCACACGAACGGTTACCAACTACAACCACATGCATGCACTCTCAATTGAATACTTTGAGATTGTACAGCTTTATCGTGTTGCTGTAGAGCTTGCACGGGTTACAAGGTGTCTCTTCATTCCTATGAAGGTACTCACCTTTGACCCAAACCTTGCACGGCGTTTCCGCTTCGCTATAGCGGGGGTGGGCCTTACACCTAAAGTGCGTGCAATTGCAATCATGGAACCTGACCATGTAGCTATTGTTGCCCCGCACAGGGTTAAACCTTGGTCAGCGAACAAACTCAATGAGCTGGCGGCTGCTACCGGCGAAGTCGTAGGCACGCCGGAGTCCATGGTTGTTATGCTTATAAAGGATTTTGCGAAGAGTTTCCAATTTGGTTTTTGGGAGGAGGCCCCGATCGATCAAGCGGTTGTAACCTTGGTGACGGGAGAATCCCATATTTTTTCGCTCACAGATGTAAGGGAAACCAACAATGCTTGGAATCCAAGATTCAGACCTTCACGGCCACTTTCTTATGAGTCCGACCCAAATCGTAACTTCAGCGAGATCACACGTATCGAATTCATAAAAAAATCGGGCAAGGAGGACTATGAGGGCACAATAGACCTTGGCCTAGTATGGTATGGCGATTTTCCCCACTTATATGACACGATGGGGGCTGCTCTTACAGCAACCATTCAAGTGCCAAAGGGAGTAGCAAGGTTTACGGCGTTTGAGTTTACAGAATCCATCGGTGACAAGGACCTTATCAAACATCTCAATGACAATGCACTCTACTACAGCCAGGCGGTGTGGCGTAGCTTGGACTCGGCGACTCTTGCACTATTGCTCTCGCCCTACACCATTGAGAACCGACCGGTCATTGAACTCATAGACCCTTTACCAGTCATGGTGGCTGGGAACTATCTGGTGTTCCGCATGAACGCAGACCCCAATGATACTGAGTGGAAGGAGTTTAAACAAAAGCACAACCTTAAGCCTGGTGTAGTTAAGGAAGATATCGTGCCTTTGCCAAGCGGTGGAGTCTTTGCTGAGGCCGTACTCGGACGGGCCAACTCGGCAGAAAAGATTGACCTTACTCGGTTCTGGAACTGGCAGGACTCACCGATCCCGATTCCACCTCCTGAGATAGCAGCTATCCAGAGCGGGTCACGTGCACAAGACAAAGACCTGAAGCCAGGCCAGCTTGATGCGCCGGTTGTAAATATTGTTAATCCACCCTCGCTCCCGGATCCGACGGGATTATCTGCGGTACTCCAGGCAATACAAAGCGGCAACATGTTTCGCGACATGAGCGGATTGGCCGCAACAATCGGACTAACACAGGCTGCGTTGGGTCAAACAACGAGTGCCGCTGGCAGTGCTGCAACGCAGGCTGGACAGAACATGGCTGTAGCCGCTAATCTTTTTGGCGAAATCGTGAAAGCCGCTATAGCGGCCACAACAGGTATCCCGCTAGGTTCTGGCGGCGGAGTAATAGGCGGAGGGGCGCAAACTCCCCCATCTGCACCAAATACCGTGACCAACGCAGGTGGAACATTGGAGCAAGCGAGAAAACTTGACGAACAGGAAACAAAATCCATGAGTCAGCAGGCCGGTGAACCAGTGACCCCTGTCCAGAGCCGACAGGAGGAGGTCCTGCGGATTAACGAGCCCTCGGTAAAAAGCACTCAACATGGTGGGGAACCGGGTATAAAAAGGAAAGCTACTACCAAGACCGGGGTGGAAAGAAGAGTACGGTTTTTCTGCCTCTATCCCGGTACAAGTAAGCCAGTCACTGGAATGTACGATATAGGAATTCAAGATCCAGAATCCCTTGAGTGGGTTAGTGCGCGATTCGACATAGGGGTCAGTTCTATAGGCATTATAAGTACTCACTTGTCACCTGGGCCATGGACAATAGATGGTCAAGTAGCGGCCCAACTGTCCGACAGTTTCACAAACGTTCCTGTGAAGGTAGTCCTAGTCCCTGGCCTTGACCCGTTCGACTTCATTACTTCTGTAGACTTATCGGACGTAGCAATACCAGTCAGAGTCACAGATACTATCCAAGTCAACCCTGCTGATAAAATCGTTGACGTCCTCTTGGAACCAGTAATTGATAATGTCGAAGTGCCGCGACAGATTCAAACTAGTGCTACAGCCACCGCTGGAATTAACAGCGAAGTAAAAGCAGGGGTAGAGGCCGAAGGAAATACCCTGGTCGCCAAAGCGAAGGTTAGCGGTGAGCTGGCCTTTGGTGCTCAATACCAACTAAGTGGGACTTTAGGTCAGACATTGAACCTCGTCATCACGTACAAGAAGATAACTGCTTTTAAGTTAAAAAGGAAGTAGAAAGAGGTCAATGCTTTGGTTACTTGTTAGCGCAAGATGAGTCAGCCCTTATAATTTACCAGAAAAGCATACCAATAGGGTTGCCGGGGTGTTAATCTAAGCATCCTCGGCAACCCTTGATTTCTGCCTACTCCCAACTGTCTACTATAGGGGCAATTCATGAATTACCCCTATAGTCAGAAATAAACGCAGGCTGTCCGCCTCAGGCGGAGTGGCTACATGCCTACTGAACAATCCCTTCCCTCATCACTACCCTGCCTCCCACCATTGTGAGCACTGCCAGGTCCTTCGGTCTCCAGCCCTCAAAGGAGCAGATGCGGCAGAAGAGAATATGAAAAAGGCACAAGAGAAAACGTGAAAGGTATAGATCTGAATCGAAGATTTGAGACGAAAGACCTGCCTATGAAGTGGCGATCATCCAGAAGGGATTGACACCGTGATATTCTCGTGTATGAATATCTTCGTAAGCGCTTAAATAACCCCACCCTCAGAATTTCATGTTGTTGATGGAATCCCGATCGACATACTGTGGCAACAGAGCCTTGTAATCCGTTTCTTTCTCAGCCAGCGGCAACCGTTCAAACAGATACCGCAGATACCGGTAGGGCTCAAAACCATTGGCTTCGGATATGCAGAAAAGAGCCAGTGCTTCCGGCCCACCACAAATGGCCTTATCGCATTCTCCGCAAGATTGCTGTCAGGCCGCAACCGGCCATCCTCCGTGTAGCGCTCAAGGCGCTCCCACTGCTTGAGCGCATACCACACGGCCTTACCCAATAGCCCCTGCGGAGGTGTCCTGGGGCAATATCATCAAGCCACCCCTTGAACTGTCCCAATAACGGCCTTGCCTTCCCCTGCCGGAGGTGATATCGCCTCCTATGGAAAGCCCTTGTATATCCGCTGACTTCTCTATCGCATATAACTGCTGGATACAACTAAGTGCTACATCCGAATGCCCCTTCTTCCTATCAATAATGCCCCTTCTTCCTATCAATATAGTAGATTCAAAATTTTAGTTTGAATAGTAGAGTCTACAACTAGTGGATGTCAAGGAATTCTTAAGAGTTTATATTTACAAAAGAGGCCGGGCATTGTACTATGGTGGGTAATATAAGGGTGCAATATGGGGCTGGGAGTAAATGGCATGATACGGCTGATTATATTTGATCTGGGGAAGGTCATCTTAGATTTCTCACACTTAAGGATTGCAGAAGGTCTTTCCAGATATTCTAAGGACAAAAGATATCAGGACCCCGGCAATATGATGGAAGATATGTTTTTAAATGGGAGCGGAATCATTGCTCGTTATGATAATGGGGATATGACATCAGAGGAGTTTTTCTCCTATATCAAGAAAACCTTTGATCTCAACATCTCATTTCTTCAATTCAGACGGATATGGACTGAGATCTTTACAGAGAACAAAGGGATTGGAGATTTGATAGAGCGGCTTAAAAAGGATTTTACACTCTTTCTGTTGTCCAATACCAATGAACTGCATTTCACTTATATCAAAGAGAGATTCCCTGTGGTCCATAAATTTGACAGATGGGTGTTGTCGTATGAGACAGGGCTGAGCAAGCCTGATCCGGAGATCTATCGGTTGGCCCTGAGTCAGGCCAGTGTAAAACCGGAGGAGGCAATCTTTATTGATGATATTGCCGGGCATGTCAGAGGGGCGAAGAGTGTAGGGATTCATGCAGTCGAGTTTAAGTCTGTGGAGCAGATTACAAATTATATCGAGGAGACGGCCGATGAATGACAGACCAGATGATCCGGTGGCAGCAGCGCTTGAGAAGTTTTTTGCCGCATTTCCTGCTGGCCCCGTAGGAGTGGAGAGTGTAGAACTGGGAAAGGTCCGCGCGCGGGTCCTGGCCGCCGATGTTACGGCAGCAATAGATTCTCCGCCATTCTCGAGGGCGCTGGTTGAGGGTTTTCTGGTCCATGTGGCAGATGTCGCGAGTGCAGGAGATGACACCCCTGTGTCACTCACGGTGAGCGGGGCAATCGGGCCTGGCAAGACGTTTGAGAATCCGATATCATCCGGCGCTTGCATGGAGGTCAGCACAGGGAGCTTTATCCCTGAAGGGGCCTTTGCAGTGGCAAGGTATATGGATGTGACAAAGTCCGGGAAGGGCATAACGATCAAACGGGGATACAATCAGGGAGATAATATAGAGGCCATCGGATGTGAGATCAAGAAGGGGGCGGGCATACTGAGGGCCGGGACAAGACTCTCTCCAAAGGAGATCATGATCCTTGCCGGTCAGGGTATCTTATCAGCGAAGGTGGCCAGAGCGCCGGGGGTTGCCATTTTCTGTTCGGGAAATGAGGTGATTCCCCCGTCTGAGCCGCTCAGACCCGGATACGTCTGGGATGCAAACTCCTATACCTTATCTGCACAGATTGAGGAATATGGGGGTCTTCCTCTATTTTGCGGGATCATGAAGGATGATTTTTCTGCATTTAAGGAGGCCCTGAAGGATGGGCTTGCCAAAGCGGATATGGTTGTCATCTCAGGAGGAACCGCAATAGGCGGCAGAGAATTTATAGCGGATATGATCCACTCTTTTGGCGGGCCTGGGGTTGTGGTGAACGGTGTTCCCATGCGTTCGGGCAAGCCATTGATCATGGGGGTGATAGAGAATAAACCGGTCGTATGCGTTGCCGGCTACCCCCCTGAATCGCTGCGGGGCTTTGAGCTGTTTGGAAAGCCTGTGATTAAGAGACTACTTGGACAATCCCCCCACCCCCCCCTTTAGTAAAGGGGGGAAGGGGGGATTTGTGCGATGCAGGGGATTTGTGAGAATGCAAATGGAAAGATTCATTTCGCCGGCGCCTGTTGTAAGATTAGAGAAGGCATTCACTGACCCCTTCAAAAACCTTGTTGCTACTGCCCAGACATGCTATTCCGGGACGGGGATCGTCACCACAGATAAAATAACCGAGGGGTATGAGAGGCTTGCCAGGAGCATCTATAAGGCCGGCCACCATACCACACTGCAGCACGCCCATTTCCAGTTTACACTGAACAATGTCTCAAGGCAGTTTGTCTGGTCATTTCTGCACAGCCATCCCTTTTATAATTCGGAGCAGGTCAGTCAGCGCTATGTCGCCGTCACTCCCGGGAATTTTGCAATCCCTCCTCTACGAGGGGAAGCCCTGGCCATATACGAAAAGACGATTACCCTCCAGATGCAGGCCTACAGCAGACTTTGTGAGAGACTCTTCCCGATAGTCAAGAAGGAGTATCTGAAACGTTTTAAATCTACCTCCTCCAAAAACTATAATCTTCTCCAGTTAGATCTTCCCATCTCCAGGTCCGCTAAAAAGATGGATAAAGAGGTTATGAAAAAGGCTCAGGAGGTGGCAAGGTACGTCATCCCGGTCTCAGCCTTTACCTATCTCTACCACACGGTCAATGCCCTCACCCTCTTCCGCTACTACCGACTTTGCAACCAGTATGATGCCCCTCTGGAGCAGCGTATTGTCATCGGTAAGATGGTAGAGGAGGTGCTCCGTGCAGAGCCGCTCTACAAGGCCATCCTTGAAGAGCCGCTGGATATGGAGGCCATGCCTGAACACCAGTTTTTTGCGTCACACCTGCAGGTGTTGGGCCCTCGCATTCAAAAGAGATTCCTGAAAGAATTTGACGCGAGCCTGGGAGGAAGGATATCGAGATTAATTGATTATAAACAGAACAATGAGGCCACTGTTGCCCAGTCTGTCCGTGAGGTCCTGGGGCTTCCCTCTTCAAGGTACCGGGATAAGCGGCGGCTTAGCGACTATCAGGCATTAAGACTGGTATTGGACCCATCACAGAATAGCCTCTATGGAGAGACGTTAAATGTGGCAACACTCTCCAAGCTTGCGAGGGCGCTCTCCCATGCGTCGTATACCTTCAGAAAGAAGATCAGTCATACAGCAGACTCCCAGGACCAGCGTCACAGGATGACGCCTGCGACCCGTCCCTGTCTTCACAGGCACATTACCGATGAGCCTGATTACATCACGCCAGAACTCATCCGTCAGGACAGGAAGGTAGAGAAGTTTTACCAGGGGACGATGGAGCAGACATGGGAAGGGATCAACCGGCTCAGGGCCCTTGGCGTGAGCGATGAGCTTGCCATGTATCTCTTGCCGAATGCCGTGGCCATCCGCTTTACAGAGTCAGGGGATCTGCTGAATCTGCGGCACAAGTATGCCATGCGGCTCTGCTACAATGCCCAGGAAGAGATATGGCGGGCCTCGCTTGATGAGGTGAAACAGATCCGGGAGGTGAATCCTATCATCGGCAAATATCTCCTTCCTCCATGCACACTAAGGGACATGGCCGACGTACTGCCGGTCTGCCCTGAGGGAGAGCGCTTCTGCGGGATCAAGGTCTGGAGGCTAAGTCTGAAAGGTTATAAAAGGATCATTTAATGCGAACGCAATAAATGGCTTTATACTGCGTTGGACTCCTCGGAAAATCCCAGACATAATACAAAAGACGTACTACCCAAAGTACGCCTGCGGTTTTCCTCGTCGTCCGCCTTGTCTAACCCAAGTTCCGCAGTTAAAAAACCAAAATCACCATAAATCAACAGGTTGCATCGTTTACACCGCTAAAGTCTGCACTACATTTTCTATGATCTTCGGTCTATTTGGTAACGGCAGCTTCAGCCGCTGGAGTAGTATCCTAA
>JACRHF010000062.1 GCA_016217665.1 Nitrospirota bacterium
GTCCCAGCACTACACACCGTTGCATAGTTGGCCAAGATAAATAATACGAAGATAACAGACTCAAAGGTGAAAATAAAAAGTTTCTTGCTCCCTGAAATCATGTTCATCGCAGTCCTCCTTCGAAAAAAAGTTTATTAACCCATTCCATAAACCCATAAACGAATAAAAAAGCCCTAAAATAATTCTACATGCAAGCATTTAAACATACCCCGACTTACAGATAACTTACAGATTGGAGATAAATTTGAAAATATCGGGGGGTTGCTGGTCTCAGACTGGATTTTTATCCTAAAAGGATTGCCTGATAGATGGCCTCTGTCTTTTGAGCGGGTTCGATACCCAGGGAATCTGAAAATCTCTTTTTCAGGCGGTTATAGATAGAAATGGCCTCGGCACGGCGGCCGAGCCTCTGGTAGCAGACCATGAGCTGACGATAAAAGGCCTCATGCAGGTCATCCACTTCGAGCCCTTTTTTAAAACAATCGAGGGCCTTTTTCAACTCTCCGCTCTGTTCAAGATATCGGCCCATGCCGCATATATGACGCGTCAACTGGTCCCTCAAGCGTTCCCGGGTAGATGCACACCGGGGATTATCCTCATCCCCGGCTAAAAAGCCCCCCTGATACAGACTGATCGCCTTTTCAAATAGCAGGGTGGTCTTCTCTGTATATCCTGAATTGACCTCTTTGTTGAGCTCTCCGATGAGGCGCTCAAAGGCCCAGAGATCTATCCAGCAATGACTTGAGTCTATCGTAAGGCGGGCCCCCCGCAGCTCTATGGCCTTTTCAAAACCCAGAAGCTTCCGCAGCCGGCAGAGGGTCGTTTCAAAGACACGGTGCGCTCCGTCACCATCAGCATCCGGCCAGAGCAAATCAGTCAGATCTTCTTCGTCCACATCCCTGCCACCCAACGCTATTAAAGCCTTAAGAAGCTCGAGGGTCATCTTAGGCATCTTTCTGGAGAATTTAACAGGGGAGTCGTCAATTAAAATCATAAATCTCCCGAGGGTATATATCCTTATCGGCCAGGGCCAGCTCTCAATATGCTGCGTCGGGGTATCCGGCACCAGATTATTTCTCTTTATAATCTTTTTTATATGTTCCACCTCTATCCCTGCCTCAAGGGCCCTCGCACACAGTCCGGCCATGACCGGGCGGCGGGTATAGAATATATTCACAATTTCATTTTTCCTTGCGATAGTCATGGCATTGCGTACCAGTTTCAGGCATTCCTTCTCATCACCATTCATCATACACATATAGGCATTGGTTACAGAGCACATAAAGGCAAGGTTTTTGCTTTTCATGCTGTGCCCGATGGTAAAGGCGTCTGTGATATGGTTCATCGCCGTGTCGTATCTGCCGATCGCGATATAGGCATTAGCCAGGGCAATGCGGGTGATGGCCTGGGCAAAGGGCATCCCTCTTTCTCCGTTTATCTCGAGAGCAGCCTCTCCCTGCTCGATAGCGTAACGGATATCCCCTTTACCGAGGGCTATAATAGCGGCAAGAAAGTAGTAATGGCTTAGGTAAAGGGGGATGTGCCTCAATGCCGGGACGTTGATCTTTTTTAAATAATCTGAGGCAGCCTCATAGTCTCCCATACTAATACAGCCGTAAATACCCTGTGCGTAAAGGATGGGATCGTAGATGTGTACCCCGGAGGTCTTAGCCAGTTCCAATCCTCTGTTGACTGCACTCAGGCAACCTTCTGCAGAATCCATCAGCCAGCCGAATATCGCCTCCTGGGTACACCACATTATCTGCTGCAGGGGGGCAATCTCAGAAGACTGGATCAGCGGACGCAGTTCATCATTTAACATCATGGCCCTGTCCCTGTCCCCTAACCACGAATAATACTGGAACAGGAAGGTCCCTGTCAGTATACGGAGATTGTTATCAGGGGAGTTCCGCATGACCTTTTTTGCACGCCTTTCCCATAATGATATATCAGGATGGTGCGGCATATGATGCGACATCGCATTGAACATATTGGCTGCAACACGGAACTCGATATCCTGTGAGGGGGTTGCCTTATATTTGTCCAAAAGTAGATACAGCATCTCTATCCAGTGTTCCAGAGGAGTAAAGTCGTCCCATGCCCATATGAATGTCTCTACTATAGAGCTCCAGGCAAGAAATACCCCTGTTGCATCCTTTTGTTCGTCAAACAATTGCAATGCAAGTTCTAAATGTGAGCGGCTCCGGAGGGGATTAAAGGGCATTCGGCATACACCAATCCAGTAGAGGAGCCATGGGGTCTTATTAAGCAGATCTTCCGGAATAGATATTATCCATTCCTCAAGGGTTTTACCCCTGCCTTGCATGACGAGAGCCTGGGCGTGCTTCATAACCAGTTGAGTAATCCCGTCCCAGTCGGAAGAATCATGGAACAATGCGTAGGCATCTTCAAATTGACTATGTTCATCAAGGAGTTCTGCGGCCTTACTCTGCAATTGCCGCATCTTTGCAGAACTGAAGGAATTCCTGGCCCGGGAGAGGAGAAATTCTCTAAAGAGGGGGTGATACTGATATACAGGGTTTGAATAAAAATGTTTATCCGTAAAGCAATTCCTGCGGCTCAAATCGTCTAATATCTGTTCGGAGTTTTTAACCCCTGTAAGCTCCCTGGCCAGATGCAAATCCATGTGAGGCAATATCGAGGTCTTCAACAGGAAACTCCGGGTATCCCCATCGAGCCTTTCCATGACCTTGGAGGCGAAGTAGTCAAAGACCCTGTCCAGGGTCTTAACTTTTAAGAAACCGGGTTTACCTTCTCCTTTCCCCCCCCTCTCAAGCATAAGGGCAAGTCTTGCTGCCCATCCTTTGGTCTGGGATTGGATATCCCTTACAACCTCTTTTGAAGGCCGTTCCTTGCATCTAAGACGCATGATACCGAGCGACTCTTCTGGAGTGAGCTGCAGATCATCCCAGCCAATCATCTCCACCGAATGGTTGACGAGACTCCGCGAAAGCGCCGGCGGGGCCTCACTCCTGCTTATAAAGATAATGCTCACACCCTCCGGGATTACTTCCATCCCTTCCCGGATTACCTCATGGAACAGGGAGCCGAAGGGCGCCTCATGATAGTTGTCAAAGACAATGCAGGAAGGTTTTTTCATCCTGCTGTACAGGTCTTCAAAATAACGCCGGCTAAAGGTGGGAAGCCCAGGCATGTATTCCGGTGTCAACAGGGGAAGGCCTTTTTTCCTGTATGGCGCGGCCTTTTTGTCAGCAAGTCCCATGTAATAGAAAAAGGTGGCCACATCCGCATCCCCTGAGTCCACCCGATACCAGAGGTAAGGAAGGGAGCGGGCTTCTATATAGCTACTGGCCAGAATCGTTTTACCGGAACCTGGCGGTCCGCATATCCAGACGATAGGCTTTTTGAGTGCCCTGTCTACAAGTCTAAAGAGTCTTTTCCTGGGGAAGATACGGGAGTAAACCGGGCGGGTTATCTTGACAAGAACGGGGACGTTAGGCCTCATAGTTACTCATTCAATAAGTGACACAACAAGCTGTTAATGTTTTTCGTACATTACGCTTGAATGTTATATTTGTCAATATCCACTGTGTATTTGTTATACAACCAGGAGACTTTTCAGCGGATTGAGGGGTTGACAACCCTCTGGATTTTCAGGAGTTATAGAGGCTGTTTATTTTCGGGGCATCTTTTTACGTACGTGTTACCCATGGATACAGGAAATGCATGGCCGGTTCGAGGGAGGGGAAATGAATCCTGAGGCATAGGACGCAGGCTAAAGCCTGCGGCTACAGCTACGTGCCTGGGGGTGACTGAATAGGATTTTCAGGTAAAAGATTGCTGCTAAGAGAGGTTAGAAGTGAGTGAGGCGGTTAGCCGCAGATTTTGTCATTCAGTTTGGGGGGCGTAGTACCTTTTCCAGTTCAACAGTAAACCCTTCAAGGAGCGCTGAACGGATCAGGCCGCTGCTCAGGGCCTTGTTGAACAACTTGAACTCACCATTTATATTCTGATATATTTCGACACCCTTTTCTATCGGATCAACGACCCAGTATTCCCTCACACCTGATGTTTCGTATACATGCATCTTGTGCCTCAGGTCATAATAGGCGCTTGAGGGGGAAAGGATTTCCACTACAAGATCAGGAGCGGCCTTGATATTCTTCTCTCCAATAATATTCATTCTGCCTTTCGAGATGAACATGATGTCCGGTTGGTAAACTTCCGTATCCGAGAAGTAGACATCCATAGGTGCATTGAGAACGACACCAAGGTCCCTTTCCTCCACGAATTTTACAAGTTCGAACTCAATCCTCATTGATACCATCTGATGATATGGCACAGGCGCTGGTTCCTTTACAATATCCCCGCCAATTAACTGGTATGGCGCCCCTTCAGGGAGTTTCTCGTAGTCTGCGTAGGTGTAATGTTTTTTGCTGGCTGGTAGTGCCATGTTCTGCCCTCCTTGCTAACTTCGGTCCCCCCCACCCTTCGACTTCTGGGGGCAGAGGGAATCTCAAAAGATACTAATGCGAGACGATAGCAATGTCAATGTAATTGACAAAATGATTGCGATATCATATAAAACAGTATGTCTTCCCGTAATCTCATAGTCACCATGATCACCTTGGCCTCTTTTTCTCTCCTCTCTCTGATATCAGGGATGCCAGTCTCTTCTATGGATTCAAACAGCGATTCCCTGAATATCAATCGGAGCGGGACCACATCCCTTGCAACCACGCCTCATGCACTCAGCCCGTCTCTGACTTTTAAAGGAGATATCCCTTATGTCACCTGGGCAGAGGTGGACGCCAATGGGGTCTCCCGTATCTATGTCAGGCATCAAGAAGGGAAGGAATGGGTCCTGGATGGAGGGTCGCTGAACCAGTCTCTGATGGGCCATGCCGCATCCCCTGCCTTGGCCGTTGTGGGGGGCAAACTCTATGCGGGATGGAGTGAGATCGATGCCAAACACGTTTCACAGGTCTATGTCAAAGAGTGGGACGGAGAAAGGTGGATTCCGGTAGGTGGGCGTCTCAATATAAACCCGGCAGGGAGCGCCTCAAACCCGGTCCTATCAGGAGCTGATGCCACCCTTTATGTGGCTTGGACTGAAGTGAACCCTTCAGGGACTTCCCTGTTGTATGTCAGACAATGGGACGGGAAGTCATGGACCCCTCTGGGTGAGGGCCTTAACAGGAATACAAAGAAACATGCCATGACCCCATCGCTTGCGGCTGCTAAAGACGGCGTCTATCTTGCCTGGGCAGAGTACGACGCGCAAGGGGTTGCCAGGGTCTATGTGGACCACTGGGATGGAGCGGAGTGGAAGCATGTAGGGGAGGCCGTGAATATAGACCCCGGGAGGCATGCCTTGTCACCCTCATTATCCATGGCAGGGTCGTCCCCCTATGTTGCGTGGATGGAATACGATGGCGAAGGGGTCTCACAGATCTATGTGAAGCGCTGGAGTGGAAAGGAATGGGGTCTGATGGGCAACAGCCTCAATATCAACGCTTCCATGAGCGCCACCGTCCCATCTCTCTGTATCAAGGGGAATATACCCTATGTGTCGTGGACTGAAATGGGGAGCAACGGAGTCCCCGGCCTCTATGTCAAACAGTGGAAAAGGAACTCCTGGTTCCAGACGGAAGGGCCGCTGAATGTAGATGCAGAAAGGGCGGCAGCGGCGCCATCCGTCGCTATTAAAGATAACACCCTCTATGCGGCCTTTACTGAGATAGATCAGAGGGGGATCTTTCAGCTTTATGTAAAAGAACTGACGGATCCTGACTTCTCTCAATCCGCACCCAAAACCGGTATCGATAACTCTTCCCCTTCCATATCTCCACAGACGGGAGAAATAAAGAAGAGGACATTCTTTACCTCCATGCCGAAGGACCCTACGGTAAAGGAACTCCCCCCTCCCCTTGCCTTCAAGTATCTCCCCAGGACGCCCATGGGCGAGATTAACTGGATGGCAGGGATCCGGGGTGGCGTACTCAAACCCTTTGACTCCATAGACCCGGAGGTAAGGCCATCGTCACCGGTTCAGTTAGAGATACCCCTGCCGGTCAAGAAAGAATTCGGGATCCCGGATGTCCTCTTCCCGCACTCCTCCCACACGATGTGGCTTGATTGCAGAAACTGTCACCCGACTATCTTTGCCCCAAAGAGGGCGGGAAACCCCATTACCATGCACAGGATTCTTGAGGGGGAGTATTGCGGGAGATGTCATGGGGTGGTCGCCTTCCGGCTTTACGATTGCTTCCGTTGCCATTCCGGGTCGCCCTAAACTTGACGGCCTCGTAAAAAGTCGGAAAAAGCGGTTCCCTGCCTGCTTACCCCCTGCAGGGACAAGCTTATGTCATTCCCACGAAAGTGGGAATCCAGACCTCTGCCTGCGTTCTGGATTCCCGCTTGCGCGGGAATGACGATGAAGTTCATCAAACTTTCTCCTCCATGTAAAGTATGTTATCATGATATCCTTTGAGGACTTAAAGAGACTATGTATGATGTTATCAGGATACTCACCATCTTTACCCTGATCGTCCGTCTCATCAAGAGAAAGATTAACCTGGGGCTTTCGATGATGATCGGGGCAGGAGGTCTTGCATTGCTATACCTCCTTCCCCTCTCCGCAATTGGCAATGCCCTAATCAGTGCGATCACAAACTATACCACGGTCCAGATGATGGCAGCCCTCGGCCTGATCATGGTGATGGAGAATATCATGAGAAAGACGGAGACGTTCAAACAGATGATGGAGTCACTCAAAAGAGTAGTACGGGATACCCGGATTGTCCTGGCCGCACCGCCGGCCATCATCGGGATGGTCCCCTCGATAGGAGGGGCCTACTTCTCCGCCCCCTTAGTGGAGGAGGCCGGCAGCGCTATCTCCATCACCCCTGAGAGAAAGGGGTTTATCAACTACTGGTTCCGGCATATCTGGGAGTATGTCCTGCCGACATATCCCGGCTTAATACTGGCCTCTGCCATCACCCATGTCCCCTTAGGGAAACTCATCCTTTATCAAATGCCCTTCGCGGTGATGGTGGTCATCAGCGGCGGCATTTTCTGTTTCAAGGGGATTGATCTGAATAGAAAAGGCCCTTCACCTTCAGGGGTGGATACCCAGACAAGGAAGGGGAGAGACTTGGCAAGGCTTACAGCAAGCCTGTTCCCTATCCTGTCTATCATTCTCATGGTCGCGCTGTTCCATATTGATATCGCTATAGTCATGGTCGTGGTGATCTCGCTCATGTTTATCTATCATCGCTTCCCGCTGCAGAGGATCGCAATGACCCTGAGAGAGAGCATCTCATGGAATATCCTCCTGATCATCGTGGGGGTGATGTTCTTTAAAGAGACCCTCGGGGCAACGGGGGCAGTTGACGGGATGTCGCTATTCCTGACCCAGACAGGGTTCCCCCTGATGATCCTCTTTTTTATCCTCCCCTTCTTGGTGGGCCTGCTCACAGGCCTTACCATCGCCTTTGTGGGCACTACGTTTCCGCTCCTGATGACCCTCAGCGGGGGGGCCCCGGAGACAGGAAAAATGGCCTTTGCCTTTGCAAGCGGGTTCACAGGGGTGATGTTCTCGCCTGTGCACCTCTGTTTTGTGCTCACAGGGGAGTACTTCAGTGCAGACCGGGGGACGATCTACAGGTATATGCTGATCCCAAGCGGGATGGTAATGCTGACAGCGGTTGCGATGTGGGTGGTGTAATGAAGAAACCCGTTATATCTATTATCGGCCGGCCCAATGTCGGCAAGTCCACATTGTTTAACCGCATCCTGGGGAAACGTATCGCCATCGTAGAAGATACTCCTGGCGTCACACGGGACAGGAACTATGCCGTAACCTCCTATCTTGGGCGCGATTTTATCTTAGTGGACACAGGGGGGCTCGAACCTGAGACCTCAGATCCCATATTGACCCAGATGAGGAGGCAGGCCGAGACGGCTATCGATGAGGCAGATATCATCATCTTCCTGATGGATGGCAGAGAGGGGCTTATGCCGGCAGATCTTGAGATAGCGGATATGCTCAGAAAGATCCATAAGCCGGTCTTCTATGCCATCAATAAGGTGGATAGCCATAAGGCAGAGGCGGGCCTCTCTGATTTCTACCGGCTCTCTGCAGAAAAGCTCTATCTCATCTCTGCAGAACATGGACGTTGTGTCGACGAGCTCCTGGATGATTTGCATCCATTATTGCCTGAAGCAGGGGAAGCCGGAGAAGAAGGTCGCACCGAAGGAGAAGAGGCCCCGCCCAGGATAGCGGTTGTCGGAAAACCCAATGTCGGGAAGTCCACCCTGATTAATAGACTCCTGGGTAAAGAACGCCTTGTGACAAGCCCAATGCCAGGGACGACAAGGGATGCGATAGATACCCTGGTCACCTATTATAAAAAGGGATATCTGTTTGTGGATACGGCAGGGATCAGGAGAAAGGCCAGGGTAGACAAGGGGATAGAATCCTATAGTGTGATCAGGGCCTTAAAGAGTATTGAAAGGTGTAACATCGCCATCCTCCTGATAGACGCCGCAGAAGGGATCACAGACCAGGACTTAAAGATCCTGGGATATATCAACGAAGCGGAAAAGGGGTGTATCATCGGGATCAACAAATGGGACATCGTGGAGAAGGATGAAAAGACCATGGACCAATACAAAAAGGGTATCTATTCATCCTACCCCTATATCTCACATATCCCCCTAATCTTTATATCCGCCCTGACCGGGAATCGTGTCACAAAATTATTTCCGGAGATCCGGGCCGTGATGGAGGAGTATTCAAGACGCATCCCGACCGGGGAACTGAACAGGTTTACACAAGAGATCGCAGGGCGCTTCCCCGCGTCCACCTACCAGGGCAAACCCGTAAAGATATACTATGCAACCCAGACCGGTGTACGGCCGCCGGGGATTGTGCTCTTTGTGAATTATCCCAAGGCCATAAGCCCGGGCATTAGAAGGTTCATCGAGCACAACATACGAGACCAGTGGGGATTCAGGGGGGTACCCCTGAGGATCATGATCAGGGAAAAAAGCAGATAGGAAGGATAAGGATTTACTACTTCTCAACGCGGCCCACAGCGTTCTCTACACTGTCGGTAAAGTATAGATAGGGTGTATCAGGAGAGGTGGCAATACTGACTACATTATTATAGCGTGCCTCTTCTCTTGTCCCTGAGGCAAAAGAAGACTGGCCTGTCTTACCGGAGAAGGTGAGCACCTCCCCTGTATGCTTATTCACCCTGCGCAGGACATTGTTTCCGGTATCTGCCACATAAAGATAGTCTCCATCAACCGTCATACCCCTCGGATAACTAAATCGCGCATCAAAACCTACCCCATCTCTGTAGCCCGCCTCCTCCGGCATCCCGGCAATGGTCTTTACCTGTCCGGTTGTCCTCAGGACCCTCCTTATCGTATGATTACCCGTATCTGTCACATAAAGGTAGGTACCGTCAGTGGTGATACCACGGGGGTCATTAAACCCTGCTGCCGCCCCTGTACTGTCGGAGGTCCCGGATGAACCAGTCGACGTAACATAATCAACAAGTCCGGCCACAAGGCCCACGTATCCCGTAGACACGTTGACTCTTCGTATCAGATGGTTCCCGGAATCTGCAACATACAGATGATCGCCTACGATACAGATCCCCCGTGGAAGATTAAACTTGGGGGCGCCAAATTCACTGTTCATAAAGCCGGCCTGCCCAGGGGTCCCTGCTATCGTGGTCACCTCTCTTGTGGCTATGACCACCTTTCTTATCGTGTGGTTTGCGGTATCTGCGACATAGAGGTTTCCCATGCCATCAGCCGCAATCCCTACCGGACGATTGAACTGGGCCGAATAACCCGCGCTATATCTGTAACCTGCTTCCCCTACGTTACCTGCTATAAGAATTAGTGGGGCGCCGGTTAAATTGGTGATGTCTAACTTCCGTATAATCTGATTGCCTTTGTCCGCAATATACATCTGGTTTCCGCTGAGATCACTGCCTGAAGGTGCGTTAAGGGAGAGGCCCTTATTTTTAGAATAGGAGAAGGTCTTTGTCTCTCCTGTATCCATGTCCACCCTTCTGACGGCATTAATTCCGGTATCCATAACATACAGGTACGTCCCATCGGCACTCATACCTGTCGGGGCATTAAACGCCGTCGTCTTCCCTGTCCCATCCGCAGAATCGCTATAAGAACTTACCCCTAACGGCTGTCCAGTACACCTCAACGTCGTGGTAGTCACTCCTGATACGACCTGAGATTCTTCTATACAGCTCATATCCCCTGCAAGGAATGAGACTGCGCCGGTAGCAAGCTCTACCTTCCTTAGGAGGTGATTCCCTGTGTCTGCCACATAAAGGATCCCGTTATGCCAGACAATCCCCTCCGGGGCATTAAAGAGGGGGGCAGTTTCGGGTCCACTATCTAAAAGACCACCGCTCCCACGCGTTCCGGCAATGGTCGCAACAAAACCCGTTAATGGATTGACCCTACGGATCGCATGGGTCCCTGTATCCGCAACATAAAGGAAGGTTCCATCCGTTGTCATATCCCCGGGGCTGTTAAATCTCGCCGGCCCGCTGGTCTCTCCTGTGTCAGTCCAGCCGGCCGCTCCACTCTCCCCTGCAATAGTAGTCACTACCCCTGTAACCAGATCTACCTGCCGGATGGCATGATTGCCCGTGTCCGCTATATAGAGATTAGCCCCTATCCGTACCCCCCTCTTCGGAGAATGAAACCGGGCATCTCTTCCTGGCCCATCCTGAGTGCCGGGAATGCCAGGATATCCGGCAAAGGTACGGACCTCTCCGGTAGAGAGCCGCATCCTCCGGATCACATGATTATCCGTATCTACAATGTAGAGGTTCTCTCCCGCTGCATCAACGATTACATCCGTGGGGGAGCTGAACAGGGCCGGGCTTTCTGTACTATCGGCGCTGCCGTATACCCCAGGGGACCCTGCCAGTGTGGTCACCTCTCCGGTATTCATATCCATCTTTCGGATGATATGATTAAAGCTGTCGGCAATATAAAGGCCTTCTCCGTCTATCGCTATCCCCCCGGGGGTGCTGAACCTGCTCTCCACTCCCACCGCGTCCTGGATGCCGGGGCTGGGAGGCTTACCGGCTATCTTTGATATCTCCCCGGTCATGATATCTACCCTTCGAATGAGTTGATTATTCATATCTGCCACATACATATAGTCTCCTGAAACCGCTATGTCTGCAGGACTATAGAACCTCCCGATCCCTCTCATCCCATCTGTGGAACCCGGGAATGTAACCAACCCGGCTACAGCATCATAAACAGGCTCAGTGCCTGCCATGGTACTCACCATGCCTGTAGACAAATCAATCACGCGGATGACCTCGTTCCAGAGGTCTGCAACAAACAGCTCCGTACCCCTGACAGACAGACCGTAGGGATAGTAGAATCGTGCCGCCCAAAGGGGGCCGTCCTGATAGGCAGCCTGCCCAGGAACCCCTGCAATGGTAAAAACCTCTCCAGTCCGGGGGTCTAACAACCTGATCGTGTGGTTAAAGGTGTCAGCAATGAATAGATAGGCGCCATCCGTAGCAATACCAACCGGAAAATTAAATAAGGCATCGCTTCCTGTCCCATCTTTAGACCCCTTGGAATAAGGCGTCCCTGCTATGGTCACAGTATCACCCGTATCCTTATGAACCCTTCTGATCGTATGATTGTCTGTATCTGTTACATAGAGGAATTCTCCCAGGAGTGTTAGCGCAGTCGGCCCTGAAAACAGGGAGTTGCCTCCAGCCCCATCTTGAGAACCCCCTTGTCCCCTCTTCCCGGCCAATGTCACAACACTGCCTGTATTGATGTCTATCTTGCGTATAGCACTATTCTTCGTATCTGCGACATAGAGGAAGGTGCCGTCTGTCTCAATCCCTTCCGGCGCATTGAACCGGGCAGCACTGCCCACTCCATCATCTAAACCCGGCACCCCGGAATAGCCGGCAATCGTCGTTGCCGTTTTCGTGGGTATGTCGATCTTTCTTATGGAATGATTATTCTGGTCAGCTATGTAGAGGGTATCCCCATAGACAGCGATCCCACGGGGAGAATAGAATCGTGCTATAGAACCTGCACCATCAGAAGTCCCTGGCCCCCCAGGCATACCTGCCAGGAGCAGCATAGCACCGCCGCTTATACTGGAACTCCCCTCTAAGGCAGGACCTACTGTGCTGTACTCGCTACTGCAGCCTGTAAGGATAAGGATAAATAGATAGCCTGTTAGGATGGATTGTTGTATATTCGGGACTTGGACTCTTCCCATCGAGATACTTTAGAACTGCAATAATTATGCCAGTAGGCCGTGGTCCCTTGCGATCTTAGTGGCAAGCTTGGCGCCATAACTGATACAGTCTCTTACGGATATGCCGCGGAGGTAATTACCGGCAATATATAGGCCTTGTGTACGGTTTGGTGTATCCTCTATGTGTTTTAAGATATCCTGATGCCCGATCCCGTACTGAGGAAGGGCCCTTTCATATCGTGTAATCGTTGCAAAGTCTGGGGTCCCTTTTACACCGAGCATATGTTGCAGGTCCGTCAGGGTACGCTCTAAGATCCTTTCATCACTCTCCTCTACTATCCCCGGGTGCCGCCTCCCTCCAACATAATTGGTCATAGCCACCATCCCCTCCGGGGCCCTCCCATCAAAAAGTGTCGAGTTCCATAGGGTACCCAGGATCGTGTACCCCTCCCTTGAAGGCACCATACAACCTATCCCGTCTAAGGGATGTTTCACAGCGTCCTTTTTAAACCCTGTGTAAACCACGGCTAATGGTGGATACTCGATACCCTTCAATAGTTCAGCCCCCTCCGGATCTATGGGAGATATCAACTTAGCCGCCTCAATACTCGGGGTGGTAATAACCACTGCGTCTACCTGATAAGTTAAAGACCGGTTATCCCCTTCCACAATGACCTGCCACGAATTTCCCTTAGGCTCTATCCCGGTTACCCTGGAGCGGGGCATAAAACGGCCGCTCAGGTAGTGGACAATAGCCTTCGTAATGGTCTCCATACCCCGATGAAAAGAAAAGAGGTGCATCGGACAACTCGTCCGGCTCCCCTTGAGTCTCCTGATTAGCGCCCCAAGAATGAGACTACCGTAGCGCTGTTCCAGAGAATACAACATCGGCAGGGTGCTCCTTGCGCACAGAGAAGCAGGATCCCCGGCATAGGTGCCGCCAATAAAGGGCTCCATCACCTGCTCCAGGACCTCCTGCCCCAACCTCCTGGCCACAAACTCTGAGACCGTCTCTTCCTTTTCTGCATGAACACGGGGAATCAGGGGCTCAGAAAGGAGTCGTGCCTTACCTCTGAGGCTCAACAGGTTCGTGGTAATGAACCCGAAGGGGTCCTGAGGCATCGGTACAGGCTGGTCCTCCTTCAGCAGATAGCGATTCTTTGCAACCGGTGAGCGGTATATCTGTTCATCTCTGATCCCTACAGCATCACACAGGGTGTTTACCTCTGGAAGATAGTTCAAAAGGCAATTGGCGGCCCGGTCAACAAGGTATCCATCAATGTTCTCACTCCTGATAACCCCGCCAGGCCTGTCTGCCTGCTCTAATACGAGGATATCTATGTTGTTTTGCAGGAGCCAGAAGGCCGCAGAAAGACCGGAGATGCCCCCCCCGATCACAGCCACCACCGGTTTATGTGTTGGAAGTTGTTTCATTCTACCCGTTTAAATACTCTTTCATCTTATTGAGCATATCTTTATCGATGACCCCGATCTTTCCCTTGGAAGTCACATACTCCCTGATCTCATCCAGCCTTTCCTGGGCCTCTTTATTCTCCCTGATTTTTTTAATATTCTCCTTGGCATAATCAAAGGCATCGAAGGTCAACTCCTTGTATCCCAGGGCCTTGATCCTCTTCACCGCCTTCATCATGGCCATGTTACGAAATTCTGTCAAAAGCTCCGGAGTGATCAAGGGAATACCCATGCGGGAGGCCCTCCGCTCCGCCGCCTTTTTAATCCCGCTCCGTATAAAGTCCGGCGCCTTCTGCAATCTCTTCCACGCCTCCTCAGACCACTCTACGGCAGCTGTTCCCTGGGCCTCTATGGTCTCTAAGTCCTTCTTTTCAATAAGTGTCAAACCGCCGGCTAACGCCGCTTTTTCTATGTCCTCTTTGATCAGCTCCACAATAAAATCTTTTACAAACTGCGGCCTGTTCGAATACCTTCCTTCAATCTCCTGAAGGGACTCTTCTGTCCACTCAATTCTTCCCTCGCCGCCCTTCTCGCTTCTTGCATCTTGCATCTTGCTTCTTGCTTCTGACTTTTGATTGTCTTCATGATAGACCTCTTCCACCCTCTCCCACACCTCAACATTGACCTCAAGGTGCCCCCCTTTCCTTGCAAACTCCTCCACGGCCTCCTTAAACATCCCCCTCATGAATTCAGGGACAGCCTCAAGGCGCCGCTGGGCCTCCTTTGTCCACGGAAATTCCCCCCTTTTATTAAAGGGGGGAACGGGGGGATTTCCTTCCGGGATTTCTGGCATCCCTGGCATCTGGTCTCCAAAACGTTTCCTTCGCAACTCATCCATCAGCTCAGGTGTAATCTCAGTGATCCCATGCTCCTCTGCGTACTTCTCGACATTCCCGCGGATCATCCCCCGCAGGAAAAAAGGGAGCCGGTTCAACCGTTCTTCGGCCTCTTTTGTCCACGACCTCTTGCCCTTATCACTCCCATCACGATTTTTCTCATTATTCATTGTAGTTGCTCCTATCTTCGCCCCACCCCTGGGGACATACTGACACCACAGGTCTTCGTCTAAGTAATCCCCATGGCTTGCATAAGGTCTTGCCCTGCACCCCCCACAAAGATCCTCATACTCACACACTCCGCACTTCCCCTTTAATTGCGGAGATCTCAACTCTTTAAAGACCGGGGCGTCTTCCCATATCTGAGAAAACCGGTCACTCCGGACATTCCCGACTGACAGAGACATATAAGGACACGGGGTGATCTCCCCATCCGGCGCAATGCGGCAATAGTGAGACCCTGCCAAACAGCCGCCGCCTAAATACCCCTCGGCCTTTGTGATAGGAGAGTGCGGATCTTTCTGATAGGCAGTACGTTTAAAATGGGGGGCGCAGCGGGCCCGGATAAGCATCCCGGGATATTTCCCCTGCAGATCTATAAGGGTAGATAAGACCTCTTCATACTGCTCCGGCGTAATGTCTGTTAATTCTTCTCCCCTCCCGGTGCAGACCATAAAGAAGAAATTGACGACCCTGGCACCCTGCTGATGGGCAAACTCCACAATCTGCGGGACCTCTCTCCAGTTAAAGGAGGTCACGCTGTTGTGAATCTGAAATTGAAGGCCGTGACGCCGGCATCTCCCGATTGCATCAACAGTCCGCTTCCAGGCACCGGGCAGGCCGCGGAAGGAATCATGCTGCGCAGGATCCAGGGAATCCAGGCTTAACCCCACCCCCGACACGCCACTCTCCCTGAGCCTTTTAACCGTCGTGTCATCGAGGAGAAGGCCGTTAGTCCCGACGACGACCATGAGGCCCTTTGTTGAGGCATATCTTGCAAATTCAATGGTATGTTTATACAGAAGCGGCTCTCCGCCTGTTAAGACAAGGATGGTGTCAGGATTTACAGAGGCGATCTCATCAATGAGACGGAAGCCCTCTTCCAGGGTGATCTCAGGTCCACTTTCCCCACCCCCGGAAATCCCCCTTAGTCCCCCTGATAATCCCCCTATTTCCCCCTTTAATAAAGGGGGATTAAGGGATGTCTGGAAAGTCTCATCTGCATCCATATAGCAATGCCCGCAGCGGAGATTGCACTGCCTCGTCAGATTCCATGCAATCAGGAATGGTTTATGTGATGACGTCTTCCCTTCTGACACTCTTAGCCCCCTTCATCTTTACCCGTTTCTCCGCACGCAACCTCACCTGCTCTCTGACAGCAGGATCCCCGATCTTCTCCAGCTCCTTCATCGCATCCCCGTCCCAACTCATCGTCTCATCTTCAGAGGAACTGCCATAGGGAGACTTCCCTGCTCCTGCAGATCCCATGGCACCCTGGGGCATGAACTTCCCCATGGCCTCATCAATCAGGGATGAGTTGATTACCGTATGCCCCTTCTCCTGGGCATATTTCAGTATGGCCATCCTCGCCATATTCTGGACAAATCCAGGCACCCTCGCCATCCGCTCCTCTGCCTCTTTTGTCCAGGACACGGTCTGCTCTGCCACGACCTCGACAGGGGGGACAAAGGTACGGGATGTCATAAGGACATGGCACGGCGCAAGCCTTAAAAGCTTTTCACCATTGCTCCCGATATCCAGACCATCATCTTTATGGATACCCACCTTTCCCAGGATCAGGAGGTCCGGGTCTGTTTTACGAATCTCCCCCAAAATCGCGTCATAGGGTTTCCCTGCAAGGAGTGTCGTCTTAACCTCAATGCCTTTCTCTCTTGCAATACTCTTGGCAACCTCTAAATGGGCCTTATAGATCTTGGCCAACCCATCGTCAATAATCTCTTCATGGAGCTGCTCTTGCTGCTTGAACCGGAAGACCTTGCCTGCCTCTTCTGACAAGACCTTTGCAATGCTGTTGAAGGCCGCATAGTGAAAATGGGGATCATAGGCAGAGACGACCTCAACCGATGCATCCAATCTTTTGGAAAATAACAGGGCGATCTGCAGGGCGCCATAGGACTCCGGGCTGCCGTCCACCCCCACCATGATCTTACCACCCCTGATCCTTCGCGTGGTATTCTTGACCACCAGCAGATCGCCGCTGACCCGCCGTACCACCCTCTCACAGACACTCCCGAGGAGATTCTCCTTGATGGCCCCAAGCCCCATGGCCCCAAGGATCACCATATCATATTGACTGTGATGAATATCCTCAACAAGCACCCTGTAGTTCTTCCCCTCCAGGGACTTCCGGACCAACCTGATATCCGCATTCTTACAAAGCTCATCCGCGGCATCTAAGTAGGAATCTGTAATAATCTCCAACCCTTTGGTAATCAGAGAGTCGTGGATGTCGCGCTGTTTCTCCAACTCCCCTTCGAAACGATAACGCTCAGGCAGTCCGCCCTCCATCTGACGGAACCGCAGGTCGTGCAGTCTTGCCGCGTAGACATGGGCCCCTGTGAGAGATGCCCCAAAGGCCTTTGTTAGCTCGATCCCTATTTCTACTCCATGGACCGAATAGTCTGAATTATCTACAGCCACCATGATATTGCGATAATCCATAGGTATCCTCCTTAAGAAAAACCCTGTGACTAAAAAGTTTAAACAGAATGGGGGGTAATAGTCAATAGAAAACCTTCATGGAAAATAGTAGAAAAAGGGGACAGATTTATTTTACAAGAAAATGTAAAATAAATCTGTCCCCTTTTTCCTTTTAATAGGAAAAATAGTATGCCAGTAGCAGGGCTATGACAATGGCATTAACAATCATCCCGATCTTCACCAGGATGTCCAGGGGAGTCGTCCTCATCATCAATAAATCCTTTCTTGGGTCAAAAAGTACGATGCCCCCATACTCTCTCATTTGAGAAAGCCTGGGGGCATCATTGAATCAACAACTTACTTGTTTGATACCTTGATGCTACTTCTTCCGGACCTGCTTCGCCAGGAGAAGCTCACCGCCAAACACCAGTAACATCACAATCACCGGTGTCACAAAGACATTGCTCCCTGTCGGTGGTTTTAGGAAGACCCAGTACCAGGTGGTCAGCTCGTGCTTTGAGCCCTTCTCACCATTGCTCCCATCCCAGGTGGCAAAGCTAATCGGAACAAATCTCCCCGGCTCAAACTGAAGGTCTTTTTCCTTATCACCGGTCTGAAGGGACCTCTTTATGACGACCCTCCATCGCCCCTTGTCATAGACCCCCTTGCCAGTAAGATTGCTCTCACCTTCCCGGGGTGCAACCTGCCCAATACCTTTTGCATCCAGCAGACTGATCTTCTCTGGCTGAGCCGTGGTACCGCTCCCCCATCTCCAGATATTCACAGGATGACTCCCATCCCCATGCCCGAAATAGGGTTTCTCCAATCCCTCAGGAACGGTGACCGGTAATTGAACGGCCACAGCATCCTCATTCATCTCTCCCTCTGCGAGCTCAGCGGCCTTGGAATCACCGGGAATACTCTTGGTACGATCATCCCACTCTATGAGGAAGGCCATCTCTTTATCATTATAAAATGCCTTTAATGTAATATCATCAATAGTCGGTATAAAGAACCTCTCTTTTGCAATAATATTAGGAACCAGGGGGAATGTCGTTGCCTCGGCGGCATCCCACTTCGGATCCGCAGGATCCGTGGGGACCTCTCCTTCGATCTTTATCCCCTTAACCACAGCCTCCCCCTCTTTCGCTTCCTTCTGGACGCTCTTTACATAATTGACCACATGCCAGCGCTCTTCCTCTGAGAGTTTCTTCTTGTTCTCAGGGTCTGCAAAACTGGGCATCGGGGTACCCGAGATCCCTGTGCTGATCCTCGTAAATATCTCCTTGGGATCGCTCCCCCGGCGGAGGGTCCATGATTTTGTAAGATTCCTCGGCCATACCCTGTCACCCCAATCTGTCTTTAACGCCTTAATGGCATCTCCACGCCCCGCCTCTCCATGGCATTCACTGCACCGGTCTATAAACAGATCCTTCCCTTTTTTGATGCTCTCGTCTGAAGAAGAAACCTGCTTTCCGGTATCCACCTGCGTAGCCACCTTCTCTTTTTCAATGCCAGAGAAGGTTTTGAGATAGGTAACCAGACCTTTCATGTCGCTTTCAGAAAGAAGGTCAGTCCATCCCGGCATGGAGGTGCCAGGGAGTCCCTCTTTGATCGTCCTTAAGACATCCTCATCTGAAGGTACGGGTTGATCAAACGGCGAGGTCTTGTACTTATAGACCCCTGAGGTGAAATCTCTCGGCCTTGGGTTGAGGAATTCTGCAGCAGGACCATCCCCTGCCCCTTCCCATCCATGACACCAGGCGCACCTCTTTTCATAGATCTGTTTTGGACCAGCAGCGGCACCCTTCTCCTCTGCATAGGCCACGGCCATAAACCCTACATCACCCGGCTTTACTGCCGGGGCCATGGCCTCCTTCTTCCCCTCTTCCTTCATCACCCGCGGCACATGTCCGGTATAATCGTATAAGAAGAGGATGATCTTCCAGAGTTCATCCTCGGTCACGAAATTCTGCCATATCGGCATGGCTGAAAGCCATGGAGTCGCCTCTTTTGGCAGGCCCGGTCCTCCTGTGGCCGCACGCCAGAATACGTACGACTCCTGGAGCTGGGTAATCGTCCCTACGTCCTGAAAATTTGCCGGGAGGGGGTTAAATCCATGGGCATAATGTCCCCTTCCATCCAGTTTATCCCCGTGACAGTAAAAACAGTTCTTGAAATAGAGCTCACCTCCTGCTTTTACATTCGCGGCAAAATTTGCAGTATCTTTTCTAACAGGACTCTCGAGGGTTAACAAGTTAAACGATTTGCCAAACATCTTTACCGATGAAGGAGGGGCAGGGTGGACAGTACGGAGCTCCACAGGCGCCTCAAAACTCGGTTTGACATTATTGTATGTCAGATAACCGAAGAAGAGCGGAACGATGATAAAGACTATCGTCCGGAGAACCTTTTTAGCCGGGTCTCCTAACAACGAAACAATCGGGGCCGACAGCGCCTGTGCCGATTCTTCGCTAAAGGTCATGACAAGGAGGACCCCCACCGTGATAAAGAACATATAGATCCTGATGACACTCGCCGGGATAAGGTGGTGTCCTGACGGAATCTTTAATACAAAATAAGCAAGGGCAATTATTATTACCGCTAATAGAAGCTTTGGAATCCTCATTTCCCCCCCCCTCTATTTAGAATCCGCTAAGAATTTTACGACCATTTCAATCTCAGATGCCGTCATTTTATCACCAAATCCGGGTGGCATAATCGGTGGTTGTCCAGGAACCACAAAGGCGGTTGGTACCAGAATAGACTCCCGGATATAATCGCCGGCATTTAGTCCTGGTTTCCTCTTTCCGGCAATACTTCCGACATGGGTCAAGTCCGGTGCAATCGCCCCGGCAATACCCCCCTTTTCATGCTTATGACAGGCACCGCACCCATACTTCTGGAATGCCTCCTGTGGAGTCTTGGCTGGTGCGGGCGGCGCTGCAGCCCCTCCGGCCGCGGCCCCTCCGGTATCCTCCTGACCAGTCGGCGGAGTAACTGTAGCCTCTCCCCCATCCTTGGTCTGCAGGTAGGCAATGGCCGCATTAATCTCCCATGGCTTCAGATACTTTGAAATGACTAACATCGGACTTTGCGTGTCATTGGACCCGGGGACCCCAAAACCTGCCACAACAAAGGCCGCAGGCTCTAACATAGACTCCCTGAGATACTCCTCTACATTCGTTGCCTTGCCTTTATAGCGGGCATCTTTAAGTCTTCCTTCAGCTACCGTGGGCATATTTTCAAGCCTGGGCGCCCTGCCGAGCTTCGGGTCATGACAGAGGACACAGCCTCCGAATCCTCCCCGTGCCCCGCTGTAGATATCTGCCCCAATGGCAACAAACTGTTCCATAGTCAGAGCCCCGACCTTTTCCTCCAATGGGGGCGGTTCAGATTTTTGCTGCGGCAAGGTGTTCGGGAACAGGGTATAAGCCGAAAGCACAAGCAAACTAAAAATGATCACCTTGAGAAAGTTTTTCATCAGTGTTTCCTCCCATGGGATTCAGACGCCCCTGCTATTCCCGGAACCGGCGCCTGTTTCATTGTGCTGATATGGGCAATCCAGAAGCAGAAAATGACCAGGCCCATGAATATGACCGTTGCCGTAGTGGCCACAATGACGGCATGTCCTATGGTCGGGGTAAACGCGTCTGGCGAGGCATCTCTCATGACGGTATAGATATGCCAGTGCTGTCTTAAGGCTGAACGGATATACCCCATCAATGCCATCAACCATGTAAATGAGATTGCCAGGAGAAATAGGGCATACTGCGACCGGGGAGCCATCTTCCCCCACTTTATCGGACCCAGGGATTTGGAATTCTTCTGCATAAGGCCGTCAACAATCAGGAGGACAACGATAACACTCAATGTTGAAAGCACCTGAGGAACAGAGGAGCGCACCTTGAATGCCGTGGGGACGAGATAGCCATAAATACCACAGGCAATAATATTGAGCCACGCCACCGCAAAAAAGGCAGACATAAACGTGGTCCCCGTGCCTGACCAGGGTACCGTCGGGCCCTTATTCCCCCTGCGGTAGAGAAAGAAGCTTAAGAATGTAAAGAGGATCATGGTATTGGCTGCCGTATTCTTGGCAGGCATAATCCCAAGGGGGCCCAGCAGCGGCGAATGGCTCCCTCCGATGATCTTCATCTCTTTACCCGTCATCACGATGGTATGCGGTGTCAGCCAGACTAAAAAGGCACAGATAATAACCGTAGCAATCAGTTTAATATACGGGGTATATCTCTCTGCCCCGCTGATCTTTCCCATGCCGCACCAGAGATAGTAATTGGCGCCAAGAAAGACCGCACCGATCAGAACGGCCTGCACAATAAAGAGCCATGCCATGATCCCCCCCATGGCCGTGATCCCCATCTGCTGACTGTAGGCGTATATCTCGGCCATCAATATATAACCTGCAAAAGGGAGCGGAAGGAGGGCAGAGATGGCAATAATATTTGAGGTATAGCCCATCCAGTCATAGTGGGCCTTATCTTCTTCTTTCTCAGACGAGATGAATTTATAGGCCGCATAGGCGCCCACAATCGCGCCCCCGTATGCCAGATTTGCAATAAATCTGTGGAGGTTCAAGGGATTCCAGAGGGGATTGCGGATAAGTTCCCATATGGACTCTGCGGTACGGGCCCCGTCAGCATTGATCCCGACGGGGGACATCATAAATGTCGTCCATGCGTCGGCGATAAAAAGGATGGTCAGACCAAAGGTGTTCAGGAAGAGACCCAGCGTGAGGTGGATCCATTTTTTCGTCCCGTACCTTAAGGCATCCCAGCTATAATAATAGGTATAGGTAAAGACTGCCTCCCCGAGGAAGGCGAAGGCATACATAATCACTGTGGGCTGGAAAAGCCTCACAAGTTATTTGAATAAATCCGGGTAAAAGGCCAGAAGGAATATGGTCAGAACCCCTCCACTCAGCGCTGTTAAAGAAAACGCTGTCATGGTCACCTTCATGATCTCATGAGACATGTGATCATACCTTTCATCCTTTGTGCTCACCCCGATTCCCTCGATCACCAGGACAAATATCGGAACGGCAAGGACAAAGGCGCCAAAGAACAGATGCACCTGAGACGCCACCCATACAGCCTCCCTGCTGTTAAACCAGGACGTCTGCGGATAATCCCCTGGTTTTAATTTGGGGGCTTCAAAGGCTGGACCGGCCTCTTCCTTGGCTGCCCCTTCCTTCGGTGCCTCTTGTGCAGCGCCCTCTTTCGGTGCCTCTGCTGCTGCCACGATTGCCGTAGACAACGAGAGCAACTGGAGCACCATAAGGAAGACCAGCATCCCTATAGCATACTTTTTCCTGCGCATTTTGCCTCCTCTCCCTAAATTATGGGTAACATACTATTTTGGAAAGAGATTCAACCCTAA
>JACRHF010000064.1 GCA_016217665.1 Nitrospirota bacterium
ATCAAAACTTAAAGAAACTACGGCAATGGTAGGGATGGTTGGTAACTCTCACAGTAGAAAAAAAGTGAGAAAAATACTTTTTCTCATAAAGGGGTTTCTTTTTCTCTTGACACGGAGCCTTTTAATGGGTGTCCCCTTTTCCTCTTTTCTTGAGAAAATAGGTCGCTGTCCCTATTTTTATTTTTATTTTTATTTTATTTGATTCGTAATCAGGTTATCAATGGCATCTGTCAGAGTATTGTTGACGGTCTTCTGCATCTCGGAGGGGTTAAAAAATACAACAGGCAATTCCGACTGACTCTGGGTATTGAGGGTAAAGGAGTTCTTCTCATCAACCTTATAGACCTTGACCTTCAGACGGACCACTGCCTTGATGTCCGTATGACCAAGTTTTGACTGGGCATCCGCATTCAGTTCTTCGATCTTGCCGGATACAACAATGTGCGGAGGACTCTGTTTGATCCCCTCGGGATTCACCCCTTTCTTCAGGGTCTCTGTCTGATAACCGCGGATCTTCAGGGCATTCACTACAGCCTGCGTTACCGCCGTTGCCGCCGGCGAAGGGCGCGCATCAAATTTGTCGACCCGCCCCATGAGGCGCTTTCTTGTTCCAATGATCGTCGTATCCTCCCTCGCATCCTCAAACGGGACAACGGCGATCTGAACCTGTGACGCCTTGGAAGTTAATTCCTCTTTAAGCTGAGGGGCATATTCAAGATTGACCACATAGGTCACAGGCGGGGCGCATCCAACAGGGATCATTACCAGCATCACCAGGAAAATGAGGTATCTTGCAATCTTTGATATTTCCATGTTCACTCCGTCACAATAAAATGACCGCGCCGGTTATTCTGCCAGCAGGTCTCGTTATGTTCCTTACAAAAGGGCTTCTCTTTGCCAAAACTGATGATGGAGATCTTTGAGGCATCGACCCCCAGCGTAGTCAAATACCGTTTAGCCACCTCGGCCCTCCGCTCCCCAAGGGCTATGTTATAGTCGGTCGTACCTCGTTCATCACAATGCCCCTCGATGACGACCTTTTTTACCGGTTTCCCTTTGAGAATACCTGCATTTTCGTCAAGGACCCTCCTCGCATCCGTCCGTATGACATATCTGTCAAAATCAAAATAGATATCGTTGACCATCCCGGACCTGATCGCCGCAGGCGGTTTGACTGCCACTTTTCCAGGGGTCTCTTTCTGCCCAGACTCCCGCAGCTCAGACTCCCGGGGCTCTTCAGCCCTGGGTACGGGAGGCTCAGAGACAACGGCCACAGGCCCTCCGCCCGCTCTTGCTGGCTCTGCAGTCCCTGGTTTCATAGTCTCGCTGATGCGTGTGGTGGTCACCTTTTTTCCACAGCCCGATAAAAAAACCATGCCCAATAAGACCATGACGATCCAGGGGCATCTCATCGCCCGCCTATAACCAGTCATTCACCCTCCTGATGCCTGCTGATGACGCTACCGTCTCACCTCGATCTTTTTCGCCACCAATCGTGCCGGCTCTCTGAAATAGATCATGGAGACCTTGTCACCCGCATTGACACTCTGGAGGACGGCAGGCCTTCCATTGACAGTAATCTCCGTATCACTCAGCACCTGAGCCCCCACGGTCAGCTCCCGGCCCTTCCAGTCTCTGGTGTTCACCACAATCGTGTTCGGAATGGCCCTCGTGTCCGTTGCTATGACCGTCCCCGTAACCCACCGTTTAATGGGTTTATTATCCTGGGCAAAAGCGATACCTGTGAGGCATAAAAAGACAACAAGACAGAACGCGTTATACTTCCACACTCTTTTCAATCGGCGGCACCTCCTGCTTAGGTTCGGTTGCATACCTCGCAAGGTATGGATGCAGACGGATCAGACGGGCCCCCTGCTGCTTCTGGTCTATCCAGTGGCCTATCAGGCCGATGGTGCGAGCTAAGATGAAAAATCCGTTGAGGCTCTCCACCGGGAAACCAAGGTCTAACAGGATCACGGCAATCGTTCCATCCACATTCAGGATCAGGTTCTCCTTCTTCGTCGTCGTGATCTTCTCGACCTCAAGGGCAAATTCCAGATGCGGGAGGGGTCTCCCAAGACTCTTGGCAAATCCGACCAGTTCTTTAACCCTCTTGTCCGGGTTGTGTATACTCTTGACCCTGTGACCAATTCCGGGCACAGGTCCAACGTTCGTCTTCATATAGGCGAGGAACTCCTCTACGTTCATGCGGCTCTCTACGGCAAATTTAAACCACCGTCCGGCATCCGTTACCGCTCCCCCAAAACGCGGGCCGATCATGGTAATCCCGGATGCCACCGCCTGGGCCATCGGGATGTCCGCGCATGCGGCTAATATCGTGGCAAGGGCGCCGCTGACGCAGGGCCCATGGTCGGCTGAGAGCATGATGATCCGTTTGATCAGCTCCGCCTCCTGATCAGAGATCAGGCGTTTCGTCCACAACATGGCAATGACGTGAGGAATATCATACCCCTTGTTGATCAGGTCTGAGGCCGCATATCCGCCATAAACCGGCTCATCACCGCGGTCATCACAGATCGTGGATTTAAACAAGGGCTGGACCATGACTTCCCCGTTCTTGATGGCCTCGTCAATAGACTTCGGCCACTTCGGTAACTGCTCGGCAGAGATCTCCTTGGCAGGCTTTATGACCCCTTTGGCAAGGAGTTCTTCATACGTCTGTTTGATGGCAGGACCTAAGGCACCGAATGTCTGGGGAACGATCGCCCCGGCCTTCTTTAATGATTCAGACTTATTCCTGGCGCTCCCCTCTCCCCGTGTCCCCTCTTTGGCCCCGGCATGGCCGAACTTCATCCCCTTGGGCAGCACCTCCTGGCAGAATCCGGAGACCACAGCCAGCAGTTTTATCCTGCGCTTTTTGGCGCCGTACCACTCTGCCGCACGCTCTTCCAGATTGCCGCCCATCTCCCCGACGATCACAACGGCCCTGGTCTCCGGATCATTCTCAAACATCTCCAGATACGAGACATAGTCTGTGCCCGGATAGGCGTCTCCGCCTATGCCGACTGCCGTGGTCACACCGTCGGCAAATTGGCTGCAGATCCAGATGATCTCATTTAAAAGACCGCCCGACTTGGTAATAACCCCGAAGGAACCCGGACGGTAGAGTTTGGAGAGGATGAGATTCTCATAAGAACCTCCGACCACACCAAGGCGGCATTTCCCGGCAGAAAAGATGCCGATCGAAGAGGGACCGTTATAGACCTTCCCCAGTCTCTTTGCCTCATGAGCAAGGATTTTGGCATCCTTCTCCGTCACCCCCTCTGTGATCATGGAAACCAGATTGATCTTATCGCTCTTTAATGCCTCCATGGCACTCTCAAGCGCCCTGTTAGGGGCAATGTATACCAAGCTGGTATTAATGTCAGGATAGGCCTTCACGGCCTCCTGGACGGTAACAAATATGGGGAGCACCAGTGTCTCACTCCCATAAGGAATATCCACTGTCTTTCCCGCATCGGGTGGAAACACAAAGGCACGTACATTGAAAGGTTTCTTTATCAGATAGGAGAACTCTGCCATGCGGCGTGCCGCATTGCCCCCGGCAGGTCCCCCCTGGATGACAACCCTCGTGTTTTCATCAGCTACGATGCTCATGGTCTTCCTTGCCTCCTTCTTTTAAAAAATCGTTGCCTTGAAACTTGTCATGCCGAACTTGTTTCGGCATCTCCAAACTTGAAGAGACCCTGAAACAAGTTCAGGGTGACAGGAAACTTCTCATTGTTACTTCTCTTTCAACGCATAGTCCACAACATCCGTAAGGGGAGTATGCCGGTCATACACATGGATCTTAAACCCCTCCTGTTCCAGCGCCCTCATCGCCGCAAGCCCCTCTTTCTCATAGGGGCCGCCGCGCCGTACCCAGATATGGACATCCTTGAGCTTGCCCTTTAACCTGACATTCCGGAAGCCGGCAATGATCCCGGCAAAGGTCTTCTTCACATTGGTAAAGTTCGCGATCGCCCCGCCGACAATGACATGCTTGATGTCTGGAAGCGAGCATACCCGCTCTGTAAGCGCCTCCACTGCCCAGTCAGGTGGATCGCCGGAGTACTCTGCATAATTGGCGATCTTCCCGCCCTGGGCCACAATCGCATCCGCATAATAGACGCTCGCCCCACCGCCTGCAGGAAGAAGCGCGATACTCCCTCCGGGGATCTCAATAAACTTGACAGACCCCTTTATCCGGGAGTCTATCTCCATGATCTCCTGCTCGTCCTCTGTATAAGGACGCCCGAATTCCGATGCAAAGGTGAAGTTCCAGTCAGGGTGCCTGAACCGGGCATCGGCATCCAGCATCGTGACCATATCTAAGGCGATCAGCTCGCCGTCCTCTGTAACAGAAAGCGGGTTGATCTCTAAGTACTGACCGTCCTCACGGTCATAGCATTCATAGAGCTTCCTTGCAAACTGGGCCACCTGGCCTGCCAGGTCCGCCTTGAAACCGGCTGTCCTGGCCAGTTCCTCCAGCTCCTCAACGCTGGGCGACTTTCCTATCTCTACGAACATGCGTTTGATGTCATTCCACCGGGACTCCACTTCGATCCCACCGAAATTGGCCATCAGGACGTCAGCCCCTTCCCGGGTAGACTTTACAGCGAGATAGTATTCCACCTCATGATGGATCATCTCCGAGATGATGACCTGGGAGATGGTCATGGTCCCGACCTTATGTCCCAATATCTCCTTCACCGCCTTTTCAGCACCCTTTAAATCAAGGTCCACCTTGACCAGCCCCAGTTTAAACCGGCCTCCAATCGCCTCGTGGGCCTTTGCCACTAACCGCTTATCATTCAACCAGGCATTGGCGCTTGCCAGGTGATAGAGTTGTTCTACAGAGGTGACGACAACATGGTTGGGAACTTTCATCCCCCACTTGATCAGGAGGGACATCCCGGGTCCTTCTAATACCTTTGCCATATCCATCTCTCCTTCTCTAAGATTCCTGCTCTAAGATTTCTGGATTTTAATAGTGTATGTTTATACTATTTATGCCGTTATCTTGTCAAGGAAAAGTTCTGTTTTACGGGTGCGTTTGCCGCCGCTTAAACCACTTCTCAACCTCTACGGCAAAGAATACAACTGAGGACATGGCCAGTGTAAAGAGGAGCTCATCAAGGCTTAACGGCTCTGTCTTGAAGATCCGGTTACATAGGGACACATAGATCGTGGCCAACTGCAGAAGGACACTAAAGATTACGGTGATGAGAAGGGTCTTGTTCGATAAAAGCCCCTGGGTCCAGAGGGACTCCTTCTCGGAGCGAATGGCCATAACATGGCCGAACTGAGAAAGGCATAAGACGGTAAAGACCATCGTCTGCCAGTGGCCGTGACCTGTCCGGATCGCCCATGCCTGTGTCAGGAGGGTCACCCCCCCCATGAGCAGGCCGACCCATACAATGTGCTGCCACATCCCGCCGGCAAAGAGACCCTCTCCGGGCGGCCTGGGCCGCCTCTTCATCACGTCCCCTTCTGCAGGCTCCACGGTGAGGGCAAGGCTCGGGGCTCCGTCTGTGACCAGGTTTATCCAGAGGATATGAATGGGGAGCAGGGGCATGGGAAGTCCGAGGAACGGGGCAAGGAATATGGTCCATATCTCTGCAGAGTTGCTGGTCAGGAGGTATTTGAAGAATTTCCGGATATTGTCGTATATCTTCCTCCCCTCTCTGACAGAGGCCACAATGGTCGCAAAGTTGTCATCCAGGAGGATCATGTGGGAGGCCTCCTTGGAGACGTCTGTCCCCGTAATCCCCATCGCGATCCCGATATCCGCCCTCTTTAAGGCCGGGGCATCATTCACCCCATCCCCGGTCATGGCGACAAACTCCCCCCTATCCTGAAGACCCTTGACGATCTTCAACTTCTGCTCCGGCGCCACACGGGCATAGACCCTTATCCCCTCGACCTTTTCCTCAAACTCCTCCATCGAGAGTCTCTCGAGTCTCGGACCTGTCATCACCTCATCCTCATCATCCAGTATCCCAAGCCTCATCGCGATTGCCCTGGCCGTGATGGGGTGGTCTCCGGTGATCATCACAGGCCTGATCCCGGCAGACTTGCATAAGGCGACGGCCTCCATCGCCTCTTTCCGGGGAGGGTCCATGATCCCTGTAAATCCAAGGAGGGTCAATCCCTCCTCGACATGGCCATGGCCCATATCCTCAGGAACGGCATCCCATCTCCTCATCCCGATGGCTAAGACCCTCAGGCCGTCAGCGGCCATCCTCTCGCTCATCCGTATGAGTTTGTCTTTGTCTATTGCCTCGATGCCGGCAGAGGTCAGGATATGGTCAGCCTTTTCTATAATCACCTCTACCCCGCCCTTGGTAAAGGAGACGAATCCCCCCATTCCCTCAGAGACAATCCCCCTTAATCCCCCTTTAATAAAGGGGGAAATAGGGGGGATTCGGTGCAGGGTCGTCATACACTTTCTGTCTGAATCAAAGGGGATCTCAGCGACCCGTGGGAGTTCCTCCTCTAATCTCCCTCTATCAAATCCCGTTGCTTTGGCCGCATTAAACAGGGCCGCCTCTGTCGGATCTCCCATCACCTTGCCGCCATCTGCCACTCTGGCATCATTACTGAGGGCCATGGCCTTCATGAGGATCGAAAAGGCCTCTCCCGTCTCCGCCGGATTTAGAAACTCCTCCCCCTTCAGGATCTTCCCGTCCACGAATATCTCCTCAACGGACATCCTGTTCATGGTGAGCGTGCCTGTCTTATCCGTACAGATGTAGGTCACAGAACCGAGGGTCTCCACGGCCGGAAGCTTCCTGACCAGGACACTCTGTTTGACCATCTTCATGGCGCCTAAGGACAATGAGATCGTAACCACAGCGGGAAGGGCCTCGGGAATCGCCGCCACGGCAAGGCTTACCGCAGTGAGAAACATCATGACCGGGGATTCCCCCCGGATAATGCCGATGACAAAGACGATGAGACAGATGGCCAGGGCGGCGATGGCAAGCCGCTGTCCAACGGAGGCTAAACGCTTCTGGAGTGGCGTCTTGACCTCTTCCTCCTCCTGGAGCATCGTGGCAATACGGCCAAGCTCTGTCTCCATCCCAGTTGCGACAATCACCCCTTTTCCCCGGCCGTAGCTGACCACCGTCCCCTTATAGGCCATATTCCGGCGGTCGCCGAGCGGGATCATCTCTTCATGCAGGGGAGGCGTGGACTTCTCCACCGGCACAGACTCCCCTGTCAGGGCAGCCTCTTCCAGCCTCAACTGGGCAACATCGATCAGCCTCAGGTCTGCCGGAATGACCATCCCCGCCTCTAAAAGAACAATATCCCCGGGAACAACCTCCGGAGAGGGGACTGCCGTGGTAATACCGTCTCTGATGACCGTGGCCGTAGGCGAGGCCATGAGCTTTAGCGCCTCCATAGCCTTCTCTGCCCGGTACTCCTGCATAAATCCGATGATCGCGTTGAGGACGACGATCACGACGATAGCAATCGTGTCCACGGCCTCACCGATAATGCCGGAGATGACGGCGGCCGCAAGGAGGACGATGATCATGAAGTCCTTGAATTGATCAAGGAGCATCCCTAATGGGGTGGTCTTCTTAGTCTCTTTGAGCTCGTTGGGACCATATTCAAGAAGACGCCTCTTAGCCTCATCCTGAGAGATCCCTTCCTGTGAGCTGCTCAAGACTGCCAACACGTCTTCGATTGTCCTCTGGTAGTATTTCATGGTAGAGGAGCCTTGTTTACACCATAGGCATAAAAAAATCAAGGGAATTCTTGACTTGCCCATATCATCCATGTTAGGTTTGCAACCATGTTAACGCCCTACCCTTTCATCAAGAACAGTATTGTAGTTCTGATGATCTTGATGACCCTCTCCGGCTGCGGCGGCAAGGTCGTCCTCTCGGATGACGCCGTACGGATCAGGAAGGTCACCGACTTTGTCTATGAGATAAAGGACCTCTATGAACAGCGTAATGTAAATCTCCTCGCCATGTTTTCATCAGAGTATTTGGCATCGGCAGGGGATTTGAAAACAGCAATCCTTAAGGATATGGAAGGGTCTGAGAACATCTCTTTATCCCTTTTTATAGACCGGATCGAGATGAGCGACGAACATGTCAATATCTCCATTCATTGGAACGGGGCATGGAAAGGGCCTGAGAAGACCTTTAGAGAGGGCGGAAGCATGGTCCTCCTGACCTCGTATGGGGATCCTATCCGGATAACGGGGTTCAAAGGGGACAGCCCCTTCGGGATCTCTCGCATGTTAAACCGCCATGAAAACTGATTTCCTCGTCATCGGAAGCGGGATTGCCGGACTCAGGGCCGCTATTGAACTCGGCAGCTACGGCAATGTCCTGATTGTCACAAAAGACAGATACTTTGAAAGCAGTTCAAGCTACGCCCAGGGAGGAATCGCGGTCGTTATGGGTGAGGATGACACCATAGCCCACCATATGGAAGATACGCTGAGGGCAGGCGGCGGGATTTGCCGCAAAAAGGCCGTCAGCGTCCTCATCAGGGAGGGACCTTCCTTTGTTGAACAACTGATCCGGTGGGGGGCGCGCTTTGATAAGAGTGGCGGCGAATTCCTGATCGGCCTCGAGGGGGCGCACAGCAGGCGGAGGATACTCCATTTCAAAGACTCGACCGGTGAGGAGATCGTCAGGGTCCTCAGAGAAAAGGCCCTTGAGAATCCGAAGATATCCAAACTCCCGAAACACTTTGTCATAGACCTGATGATCCGGAAAGACAGATGTGTGGGGGCCGTCCTGCTCAATGAAGAGAGCGGCGAGGTCTGTCCGGTGATTGCAAAGGCCACCGTCCTCGCGACCGGAGGGGCGGGGCAGGTCTATTGGCGGACGTCCAATCCACCCGGGGCGACCGGGGACGGGATCGCCGCCGCATACCGGAGTGGAGGCGTCTTAACAGACATGGAGTTTATCCAGTTTCACCCCACGATATTTGCACTCCCGGGAGCCCCCGCTTTTCTTATTACAGAGGCCCTGCGGGGTGAGGGGGCCGTGTTAAGGAATATCAGAAAAAAACGCTTCATGCCCAACTATCACCCCCTTGGCGAACTTGCCCCAAGGGATGAGGTTTCAAGGGCGATCGTTAGTGAAATTAAACGAACCGGAGGGGACTATGTCCTGCTCGATGCAACACCTATAAGGCCAGCCATCTTAAAGGACAGGTTTCCAACAGCCTATACCGCCTGCCGCAGGTATGGCCTGGACATTACGAGAGACCTGGTTCCTGTGAGCCCCGGCGCCCATTTTATGATCGGCGGGGTTGAAACAGACACATGGGGGCGTGCGTCGGTCAGAGGACTTTTTGCTGCAGGCGAGGCGGCATCCACAGGGGTCCACGGTGCAAACCGCCTTGCCAGTAACTCTCTCTTAGAAGGGCTTGTATTCGGGGCCCGGGCCGGGGTGGCGGCAGCAGATTTTGCAGAAAGTCACAGGATGCCCTCGGGGATCAAACGAAGGGCCGCCGATATCAAGGTCCGGACTCAAAACAACACCTCAGCCTCTCTTCAAACAGATAGATTAAACCATATCCGGGATGCGATTAAAAATACGATGTGGAATCACGTGGGGATCATCCGTTCTGCAACCTCCTTAGAAAAGGCACTCAGGGAGATTGAGCTCCTGGCCTCTGCAATGAACCCATACGGCCCATACAGCCAATTAACGCGCAGCGAACTGGAGATCGTCAATATGCTCACTACGGCACGGCTGATCGTGTTATCCGCCCTCAAACGGCGGGAGAGTGTGGGGGCTCACTATCGTGAGGACTTCCCCCTCTGGGGCGGAAAGAGAAGGCACATCAGGGTGCAGGTTTCATGACTGACGGCTTCGTAAAAAGCTCCATCTGCGGCGTTGCGCTGCATCCTTCGTCATTGCGGCGTAGCTACAAGTACGCCTCATTCCTCAGGATTTGCGCGCCTTGCATATGGAGCTTTTTACGAAGCCGTCCGCTGGCTATACTTTTACGAGGCCGGCATGATTTACTGGAGGATATATTTTTGATAGACCTTCTTGACCTTCTTCACATACTGATGGGTAGCAGGGATCGGGGGGATCCCCGTGTGCCGGACCACCCTCATCATCCCTGCATGGTAGGCGGCTAAGGCCAGATCAATATCCCAGTTAAAATAATCCAGGAGGTATTTCAAATATCTTGTGCCGCCGTCAATATTGGCCTCAGGGTCAAAGGGGTTTGTCACCCCCAGCTCGTCTGCCGTCATCGGCATAAGCTGCATCAGACCCCTGGCCCCCTTTTCTGAGACTGCCCTGGGGTTAAATTCTGACTCTACCGCTATGACCGCCTTTACAAGGGCAGGGTCAAGGCCATACTGGTACGACTTTGCCTCGATCAAACGGCCAAAATTCTTCTGTCCACTTTGATCTTTCTCCGGAGCCGCATTAGCGGTCTTTGGCTCCTCTTCCCTGGGCGGGATGATCATCTTAAATTGTGGATCTGTCGGTACATTCGTGAAATGGACAGTACCATTTTCAGCGACGTAGGTGTATATCTCTGCCCTGACAGGGGATGGGACAAAAAAGAGGACTATCAGGGTGCCTATGGCTATCAGGCAGGGGGTAGTGGATAACAGGTACCGGACTGAAGGGATGAGGTATGGGGGAATTTGGGTCAACATCTGTCTTCTTGAACGGAACATGGAGCTGAGATATACCACTCTATGAGATATCCTGTCAAGGATTACCCTCAGAAAGGTAGTACACGCTGTCCTTACGATTCTCCTGTTTTCCTGTGTCACCGATTGCACCTCCTGTGACATATAGATGAATAGTCCCTGTAGCGTTATCCTTATCGGCGGCAGCCGCATGGTGGAAAAGGGGAGAAGGCATGATAGTGTAGCTGTTCAGGAGTTCTAAGTCCCCGTTATCTTTAATAAAATAATAATAAACATGCGGGTAAACTGTGTACGAGGGATAATTATCATCCCGATCCCTTCCGCCAAGCACCATAATGTACCGGCCTGCGGATACAGCGGCATGGTCTATCAAGGGAACAGGTAAGGAGGAGGAGGCCGGTGCCCAGCCAGAGGGGATCCCGTCATTAGCGATCCTGGCATAGTAGATCTCTTTGTGAAAGGACTGGACGCCGATGGCGCCGCTGTTGCCACCGATGACATAGAGGTAGTGTTCCTCGTTCGCAGTCCCCTCGTTGACAGTGCCTGCGACGGCGACATGCTTGCTTAAGCCATCCAGGTAAGGAAGGTCCGAGTTGGGATTGTGGATCCAGTTCGGGATGCTGCCATCCTGGGGCAATAGAGGGCCAATGAATACGCTGCGGACATTCTTGGTGGCCTCGGCACTCCACCCCCCTGTGACATAGATATACCCAGTGCCATTCATATCATGTACGGTTGCCGACAGGGCAAAAAGGCCGGCCTTGTCTGGTAAGATCGTCTCTTCAGACGGTGGGAGAGGGGTCGTCTCAACCCACTCCCCTGTCCCCCCGTCTGCCCTTACCTTTGTATAGTAAACCTTCTCATTTAAGACGGTCTGAAAATTTGCAGGGTCCGGATAAGGTGGTTCTTTAAAGATGGGCTGCTCAATACCGCCCATAATATAGAGATAGTCATTATAGGCGACAAATGAATGTCCCCTGAGATACTTAGGCATGGGAGTCGTTGCCTTAAACGTCCCGATGGAACCATCCGGATTTAAAGGGGCGTAGTAGACCTTGTTTGTAAACCCACAGTCCCTAGACCCGTCACAGCTTGAATGCCCCCCGGCTACGTACAGATACCCCTTCCAGATCGTAGAGGCATGGTCCCACATGGGTTTGGGCAAGGTCACTGTAGAGGTCATCCAGCTTTTATTATTGAGGGGAGAGGAAAGGACGGTTATCCACACACGGTCAGTAAAGACCGTACCATCTGTCATTGTAAGTTTTGCCGTTATGATTGTACTTCCATTTGAAATGGCTGTAACCTTACCTGTACTGTCCACTGTGGCTATGGCCTCATCCCCGGAGGACCAAACCACGTTGATATTCGGATAATGGGTCCCGGTGACATCACGGGCGTTCACAGAGAGCTGTACCGTTGTCCCGGCTTCAAGGGACACTGTCTTCTGGTAGCCTGTGGAGGCGGTCGTCCCATCCGAACCGCTTCCCCCCCCTGTACTGCTGCCACTGTCTGCACCCCCCCCTGATGTCCCTGTCCCGCCGGATGACCCGCTATTCACCGTAAGCTCGGGAGAGGCTATCTCAATCATGATGACATCCCCTGCACCAACCCCATAACTCGAAAAGAGGCCTGTGTTCCTCTGCTTCTTGCCTGAATCGCTGCCGCAGGCGGTAAGGAGCAGAACAGGAATCACTGTATATATTAGGAGAAAATTACGGAATCCAGGGAATCTCATTGAAACCTATCCGATGCGGCTCTGTGCATCCGGGTTTAATCTCAGGTCTGAGACGATACCCTTCTTATGATATTTGTATCCCAGCCACGCAATCATCCCTGCATTATCCGTACAATATTTGGGCCCTGGGACATACACCTTAATGTTATGTTTCTGCGCCTGCAAGTCCATCTCCTTCCTGAGCAATTTATTACACGCTACCCCGCCGGAGATCACGACCCTGTTTATCCCAGCCTCATAGGCCGCACTGATCGTCTTTGAGACCAGGATGTCGACAACGGCCTGTTGAAAACCTGCCGCAATATCCGCCTTCACCCTCTCCTCCCCTTTCAGCACACCGGGTATTTCATCCACATGCGAGACGGCATACCTCTCCCGAACATAACTTATCACTGCAGTTTTTATGCCACTGAAACTAAAGTCAAACCCCTTTTTCTTCGAGAGGGCCCTCGGAAAGGCTATGGCCTTTGAATCTCCTGAGTCAGCACACCTCTCAATCGCGGGTCCGCCCGGATAGCCGAGGCCTAATACCTTGGCAACCTTGTCAAAGGCCTCCCCGGCCGCATCATCAAAAGTGCTCCCGATCAACTGATACCTCCCGATGTCCTCGACCATATAGAGATTGGTATGCCCGCCCGAGACGACTAACCCTATGAAGGGCCGCTGTATCCTCTTTTCCAGAGAGATTGCCCAGAGATGTCCTTCCAGGTGATTGACGCTGATCAGGGGTATCTTTAATGCATAAGATAAGGCCTTAGCAAAGGAGACGCCTACGAGCAGGGCACCGATGAGTCCGGGACCGGAAGTCACAGCAACAGCCGTCAGATCGCTTAAGGTAATACCCGCCTTCTTTACGGCCTCCTCCGTAATGGGGTATAGGACCTCGATATGTCTCCTGCAGGCAAGCTCAGGGACTATCCCGCCATACCTGCCGTGTATCTCCCACTGATAACCGACGATGCTCGACAGGAGATGACGGCCATCCTTTAATACAGCCGCAGCCGTCTCATCACACGATGTCTCTATGCCAAGGATGTAACTCATCAATCCAGCACCTCAGAGACAGGGACAAGCTCAATCCCCTCTCTTTTAAAATCCGCTATCTTTTCTCTGAGGGCCGCTATTGTCCCCGCCCTGGGATGTCCTATGGCCGTAGCCTCCCCATTCTGCCTGGCTATCCTGATCACCTTATCTACCTGGCCTTTAATGTACTCAATGTCCGATTTGTTATCAAGAAAGACATCACGCCTGCCGCTGCGGATGCCGATACGCTTTGCCGTCTCATAGGCTACCGAACGCGGCGACGTTTTGCTATCTACGAAAAACAATCCTCTTTTGTGTATCTCTTCAAGGATGATATTCATGACATCCCGGTTTTCAGTCAGAAGAGATCCCATGTGATTGTTTACGCCTGCAATATAAGGGACCGCCTCTATGTCTTCTGACAACTGTTTGAGGATCTCATCCTGTGACATGCGGGTCACTAGGGTTCCATTACCGGGATTTCTCTCCGGATTACGGGGTTCCATGGGGAGGTGGAGCATGACTTCGTAGTTTAGTGACCTTGCCTCTTTGGCTATCCTCGTAGAAAATCTCTGATCAGGGAGGATGGAGAATGTGAGTGGGATGCCAAAATCGACAAATTTTTTAAATATCTTGTTATCATATCCTATGTCATCAATCAGGATGGCAACCTTTACCTTGTACACCGGCGGCTCCGGCATTTCCGGCATGGGCCTTTCGATCTGCCTTTCAGGTCTTGCAATCTCACGATTACCAATGTCCGGAACTATCTCAGACTGAGGGGATTGTCTCCATTGGATCCACAGAGAGATAAGGGCAAGTGTTATAAGGGCTAATAACAATATCCATATAACAATTTTACTCCTGCGTCGTCTATTCATGATTCATTTGCAATACAGAAATAAAAAAGGCTATCACAACTTATCAGATTTTACATCCCCTGACAAGCCTTGACAGCCTTTTTAAAGGGACACTTCCCATATTTTTCATAAAAATATGGGAAGTGTCCCTCCTTTATACCTCTGCCAGAATCTCTTCTTCGACAAACCCTGGCTTGTTATCCTTTAAGACGACCTTTATCCTTCTGGATTCTTTAAATCTTCCCTTGATGATCTCCTCGGACAGGGGATCCTCAATATGCCTCTGGATGGCCCGCCTCATCGGCCGGGCCCCATAGGATGGCTGATACCCCTCCTGGATCAACCATTCCTTGACAGCCTCTGTAACCTCAAGGTGCATATTGTTCACCGTTAACCGCCCGTTCACCTCCGCTATCAGATTATCCACTATCTGTAATAAGTGTTCCTTGTTGAGAGGATGGAAGATGATAACCTCGTCAATCCGGTTCAGGAATTCTGGATTGAATACATTCCTCAACTCAGTTGTGATGGACTCCTTCACCCGCTTATATTGATCCTCTTCCGTTGCCTTCTGAAAGCCCAGGGTTGCCCCTTTTTCAACCACCCTTGCACCAATATTCGAGGTCATGATAATGATCGTATTTCTGAAGTCTACCTTACGACCAAAGCTGTCAGTCAGACATCCGTCTTCAAAGATCTGGAGGAGCACATTAAACATATCGGGGTGGGCCTTTTCAATCTCATCAAAGAGGATCACAGAGTATGGCCGCCTCCGCACCTTCTCTGTCAACTGTCCCCCTTCTTCATAACCCACATACCCCGGCGGTGCCCCCATCAACCGGGAGGAACTAAACCTCTCCATGTATTCAGACATGTCTATCTTAATCAGGGCATCCTCATTATCAAAGAGATACTCTGCAAGGGCCTTGGCAAGCTCTGTCTTGCCGACACCCGTAGGGCCGAGGAAGATGAACGAACCGATCGGACGTTTCACACCTTTCAGCCCTGCCCTGGACCGCCGGATCGCCTTTGCAATCACAGAGATCGCCTCATCCTGCCCCACGATACGTTTATGGAGTTCTGTCTCAATATTGAGCAATCTCTGTGTCTCTCCCTCTTCAAGCTTTACCAACGGAATCCCGGTCATCTTTGAGACGATATGGGCGATGTCCTCTTTCCCGACTACGGGCTTTGTTTTATCTAATTGATTTCTCCAGTCCTTTTTGGCATCATCTATTAAATCCCTAAGCCTCTCTTCTTCTTCTCTGAACTTTGCCACAGCCTCAAATCGCTGAAGCCTGCTGACCATCTCCTTCTCCCGGATGACATTCTTCAGCTCCTGCTCAACGGCGCGTATCGTCTCCGGGACAAAGTGTGCAACCATCTTGGCCCGGGATCCTGCCTCATCAATAACATCGATCGCCTTGTCGGGAAGATATCTCTCGGTAATGTACCTCTCGGAGAGCCGCACGGCCTCTTCAATCGCCTCATCCGTAATATAGATGTTGTGGTGCTCCTCATACTTGCGGCGAAGCCCTTTGATGATCTCAATGGTCTCTTCGGCGCTGGTCGGATTGACATAG
>JACRHF010000063.1 GCA_016217665.1 Nitrospirota bacterium
CAGGGCCCATAACTCTTTCTCAAATTGCAGCTTTAAATCGTTTAGCAGTTTCAAGGCTTCCTCCTGTTTTGATTTTTCTGCAATTATATCATTTCTCTTTATTTTTTGAAGGGTTAAAGTTTATACACAGACTCTAATTAGTCCCAAGGTTATCCAAAAAATCCTCTACGGTATTCGTCATTCCCACGAAAGTGGGAATCCAGACCTCTGTCTACGTTCTGGATTCCCGCTTGCGCGGGAATGACATTTTCATGCCCCTGTGATAACATTGTGACGCTTCATAATTCCATCTAAAATGGCTTACCATGATGAATGCTGACAGGTTGCGAAACCCCTTCGGGCCGACCCTCTCTGACCGATACCGCGATATCGGCCGTATGCTGATCTCCTGTCCGGACCGGCCGGGTATTGTGGCGGCGGTATCCAGGTTCCTCTTCGAACAAGGGGCCAACATCATTCATTCAGATCAGCATTCTACTGACCCGTCAGGGGGGACCTTCTTTATGCGGGTAGAATTTCAACTCCATGATCTTGAACAGCATGGGGTGGGTATAGAGCAGGCCTTTGCCGGGGTGGCTGAGGCATTTCAGATGGATTGGCGGCTGGCCTATGCCGACCGGATCAAACGGTTGGCCATATTTGTCTCAAGGGCTGAACATGCCCTTTTTGAACTCCTCTGGCAGCGCCGGGCCGGTGACCTGCGGGCAGAGATCTCAATGGTCATCTCCAACCATCCGGATCTGCGAGAGACGGTAGAGTCCTGGGGGATAGCCTTCCATCATATTCCGGTTGATCAGGGGCAGAAACAGGAGGCAGAAGAGAAACAGCTCCAGTTGCTGGCGGATCAGGTCGATGCCGTCGTGCTTGCCCGCTATATGCAGATTCTAACCCCCTACCTCATATCCCGCTATCCATGCCGTATCATCAATATCCACCACAGCTTCCTACCGGCATTCGCCGGTGCCGGTCCCTATGTCCAGGCCTATGAGCGTGGGGTCAAGCTAATCGGCGCTACAGCCCACTATGTGACCGAGGATCTGGATGCCGGGCCGATCATTGAGCAGGATGTCCAGCGGGTCGACCACCGGCACAGCGTGGAAGACCTCATGCGGATCGGCAGGCACATCGAGCGGGTGGTGCTTGCAAGGGCTGTGACATGGCATGTCGAGGACCGGGTTCTGGTCCACGGCAACAAGACTGTCGTCTTTGCCTGAATGGTGCTAAAGGCGGTCAGTGGAGGGGGCTGCTATCCGGGCCTTATCTCTTCATAGATTTGTCCATCTACCATCTTAAGGATCCTATCTGTCTGCCGGGCGAGTTTCTCATTATGGGTTACCAGCACAAAGGTGGTTTTGAGTTCGCAGTTTATCTTCTTAAGGAGCGCAAAGACCTCATCCCCGGTATGGGTATCAAGATTCCCTGTGGGTTCATCCGCCAGTATAAACTCAGGGCTTGTCATCAGGGCACGGGCGATAGCCACCCGTTGTTGCTCCCCGCCGGACAGCTCTCCGGGTCTATGCCTCATACGGTCCTTCAGTCCGACTCTCCCAAGCATCTCCTCTGCAGTGTGCAAGGCCTTTTGCCGGTCCTCTCGCAGGATCATGGCAGGAATAGCCGTGTTCTCCAGGGCCGTAAACTCCGGCAGGAGGTGATGGAACTGGAATATGAAGCCGATCTTTCTGTTCCGGAAAGAGGCAAGCTCTGTGTCCGACTTATCAAAGAGATTTGAGCCTGCAAAGAGGACCTCTCCGGAGGTAGGTCTGTCGAGGGCTCCGAGTATATTGAGGAGGGTGCTTTTCCCCACGCCGGAGGCGCCCATGATGGCGATCATCTCCCCCTGGCCGATGGTGATATCTATCCCCCTGAGGATCTGGAGTTCCTGGCTGTTGATGTGGAAGCTTTTATGGAGGTTCTGAGTGCGCAGAAGTTCTTTCATGATATGCTAATGATCTCTATTGTCCCTTTTTATTGTCTGCCCCTTCCCGTCTGATGATCCCGCGTTTTTCTGCCTCTTCCACTACGGTGTTCACCTTATCCTCTATGACCTCTTTTTTATCTTCTAGCTTCTCCTTGATCTGGTCAGACTGCTTGCCTATATATTTTGATTTCTCCCTGATGGTCTTTCCCACATCCTCAGACCGCTCTCCGAACCAGCGTATCTTGTCCCCGCCATTCCACAGGATAAAGGCAATGACAATCCCTGCAATGATTATCAGGTAGATAAAAATACGGATCAATTTAAACATAGGACATCACCTCCATTCAAATCCCCCCCTGACCCCCCTTTTCGGGGACAGAATTTAATTCTGTCCCCAATGGGATGGTAGAATTTTTACTCATATCTTAATGCCTCCACAGGGTCCAGCTTGGCCGCCTGCCATGAGGGGTAGAGCGTGGAGAGAAGGCTGATCCCTATTGCAGAGGATGCCACAAGGAGGAGGTCGGAGATTCTCGTTTTTGCCGGGATATGGCTTATATAATAGACGTCAGCAGGCAGGGTATAGAAGTGTTGTATCAAAAGGGAGATGCCGTAACCCAGCGGGACGCCGATCACGGTGCCGATGACCCCGATGATAATCCCCTGGACAATAAATATGCTCATGATCCCCTGCCTTGTTGCACCCATGGCCTTGAGTATGGCGATCTCACGGGATTTTTCGATCACGATCATGGTCAGCGTCCCGATGATATTGAAGGAGGCCACAAGGACGATCAATATGAGGATGATAAACATCACGATCTTTTCCAACTGGAGCGCTGAAAAGAGGTTACGATTCATCTCCATCCAGTCGCGGGCCCAGAAGGATGTTCCCAGACTGAGCTCAATCCGCCGGGCAGTCTCCTTTGCAGCGAATATATTGTCAACCCTGACGGCTATGGCGCTGGCCACATCCCCTGTCCCGAAAAAATCCTGGGCCTCCGGGATAGACAGATAGGCAAGCTTTGAATCATATTCATACATGCCGGAA
>JACRHF010000065.1 GCA_016217665.1 Nitrospirota bacterium
GAAAATGCGGAGTTTGCCAGGGCCTGTCAGGAGAACGGGATTACATTCATAGGCCCGACCCCTAAGGCGATCGCTGAGATGGGGGATAAGATCGTGGCCCGGCAGATGATGAAGAAGGCAGGGATCCCGGTGGTCCCGGGTGTCGAGCACGGCATCTCTTCCGCAAGTGAGGCAGAGTCTATCGCAAAACAGATCGGTTATCCGGTGATGCTCAAGGCATCGGCCGGAGGCGGCGGGAGAGGGCTCCGGCTCTGCCGGGCCCCTGGAGAGCTGAAGAAAAATTTCGAGATGGCGCGCTCTGAGGCCCTAAAGGCCTTTGGTAGAGACGATGTCTATATTGAAAAATATATAGAGTCGCCCAGACACATTGAATTCCAGATCCTGGCGGATCATTACGGAAATATTGTGCATTTGGGAGAGCGGGACTGTTCCATACAGCGGAGACATCAAAAATTGATCGAAGTGGCCCCTTCCCCTTTCTTAGACCCTGACCTGAGGAGGAGAATGGGGGAGGCCGCTGTCATTGCGGCGAGTACCGCGGGCTATACGAATGCAGGGACCGTGGAGTTCTTAGTTGATAAGAATAAGGACTTCTACTTTCTCGAGATGAATACGAGGGTGCAGGTTGAGCATACCATTACAGAGGAGATTACCGGCATCGATATCGTTAAAGAGATGATCCGGATTGCGGCCGGGGAGGAACTCTCCTTTACGCAGGATGAGGTCCAGATCAGCGGGTCGGCGATCGAATGCCGGATCAATGCCGAGGACCCTCGGAATAATTTTCTCCCCACGACCGGGAGGATCACGGCATACTATTCCCCGGGCGGGTTTGGGGTCAGGATCGATGGCAATGTCTACAGGGGCTATGTCGTGCCCCCGTATTACGATTCCATGCTCGCCAAACTGACCGTGTGGGGACGCACATGGGATGAGGCGGTAAGCCGGACTGCCAGAAGCCTGGATGAGTTTGTCATCCGGGGGGTAAAGACAACGATACCGTTCTATCGGATGATTATGCGCGATGAGGTCTTTCAGCGGGGGGAATTTAATACCCATTACATCGAGAACCGCTTTGATGACCTGGTCTACGAGGATAGATCCGAGAGAATTGATCTGGTGTTCGCCATTGCGGCAGCGATCACCGCACATTCACACAGATGATGGCACACCGTTGATGGCACATCGCTAACGGATAGGAGAATCCTTTGAAGGCAAAGAGACGAAAGCTCTTGATTACCGACACGACGCTGAGGGATGCCCATCAGTCCCTGCTGGCGACGCGTCTTAAGACCGCTGACATGCTCCCGATCGCTGAAAAGATAGATCAGGTGGGTTATTGGTCTGTGGAGATGTGGGGCGGGGCCACATTCGATTCCAGCATGAGATACCTGAAAGAAGACCCCTGGGAGAGGATCCGGCTCCTGAAAGGGCATATGCCGAAGACCCCCTTTCAGATGCTTCTCCGGGGACAGAACCTGGTCGGCTACCGGCACTACTCCGACGATGTCGTGGAGAAATTTGTGGAGAGGGCTGTGGCCAACGGGATCCAGATCCTCCGCATATTCGATGCCCTCAACGACCTCAGAAATATCAAGACAGCGGTAAAGGCGACCCTGAAGAACGGCGGGAAGGTGGAGGGGACCATCTGCTATACCATCAGCCCGGTGCACAACAACGAGATCTTTGTCGATATGGGAAAGCGCCTGGAAGACATGGGGTGTGATACAATCTGCGTTAAGGATATGGCAGGACTCCTCTCCCCCTATGATGCCTTTGAACTGATCAGCAGGCTCAAGGAATCGGTCTCCCCTCAGATACATCTGCACACGCATGATACGAGCGGCATGTCTGTGGCGACCTACGTTAAGGCGGTTGAGGCCGGCATAGATATCGTGGATACGGCGATATCCTCTCTGGCATCCGGGACCTCCCAGCCGCCAGTAGAGACCCTGATGAATATCCTGAATCGTTCGCCGAAATATGCCGTGGATCTGAATATGGATCTGATCTCTGATATCGCAGACTATTTCAGGGAGGTCCGTGGAAAATACAAGGTGTTTGAGAGTGAATACACCGGAATTGACCCCGCAGTGGTCATCTATCAGATCCCGGGCGGGATGATATCGAACCTGGCCTCCCAATTGAATGAGCAGAAGGCCCTTGAGAAGATGAAGGAGGTCTTGAAGGAGGTCCCGCAGGTGAGAAAGGAGTTTGGCTATCCCCCGCTGGTGACGCCGATGAGTCAGATCGTAGGCACCCAGGCCGCCCTCAATGTGGTTACAGGCGAGAGATACAAGGTGATTACCACAGAGACCCGGAACTATTTTAAGGGGCTCTATGGAAAGCCGCCGGCGCCTATTGATGAAGAGGTGAGAAAGAAGGTCATCGGAGATGAGGAGTTTATCGAGAAGAGGCCTGCGGATCTCCTGGAGCCTGAGATGGAGAGGCTGACTGCGGAGATAGGGGATAGGGCAAAGGGTGTGGAGGATGTCCTGCTGTACGCCCTCTTCCCCAAGGTGGCCCTTGATTTCTTTGAGGCGAGGGAAAAGGGGATCAAGCCGGAGGATGTCGCTGCCAAAAAGGATGGAAGCGTGCCTGAGATTGGTGAGGAGGCGACCATCTCGCACCTCGCGCCGAGTGAGTTTAATATTAAATTACATGGAGAGACCTATCATGTTAAAATAGGGGGTATGGGACACCCGGGTGAGGGTGGGAGACCCTACTTTATCTATGTAGACGATCAATTAGAGGAGATCCTGGTTGATTCGCTCGTTGAGGTTGTGCCCAGTGTCTCCGGGGTGATTGATGTCAAGTCTACGGGACACTCCATCAGACCCAAGGCTGCGGAGGAGGGGGATGTCACCACACCGATGCCCGGGACGGTTGTCAAGATAAAGGTCAAGATCGGAGACAGGGTGGAGGCCGGAGATACGGTTCTGATCGTGGAGGCCATGAAGATGGAGAATGAGGTTCACACCCCGGTATCCGGTGTGGTTGAGAAGATCTATGTGGCCGAGGGAGACAGCGTGAACCCGGATGAGGTACTGGTCGTGGTAGGACCGGGGAGGTAACAGATTGCATACAACAGATATCCATACGATTTTACAAAACATTGCCGTCATGGCGATACCAGTCGTCTTTGCCATCACCCTCCATGAGGCGGCCCATGGGTGGGTCGCCAATAAACTTGGTGATCCTACCGCGAAATTGCATGGCAGGCTGACATTAAATCCTCTGGCCCATATAGACCTCTTTGGCACCATCATTCTTCCGATCCTGAGTTATATCTTTGCCGGGTTTGTGATCGGCGCGGCAAAGCCTGTCCCTGTCAACTTCAGCAACCTGAGGAATCCAAAGAAGGATATCCTATGGGTGGGCGCTGCCGGACCGGCGGTTAACTTATTGATGGCCCTGGGATGCGGCATCCTCCTGCAGGTATTGGTATGGCTGACCATAAATGGCTTGGTGCGATCTCACGTGGTCTCCCTGATCCTCCTCCCGATCCTGCTGATGCTTAAGGAGGGGGTCAAATGGAATGTGCTGCTGGCGATATTCAATCTGATCCCTGTGCCTCCTCTGGACGGGAGCCGGATAGTGCTCGGGCTGCTCCCCCCCCGGCAGGCAGAGGCCTTCAGCCGGATAGAACCGTATGGCATGGTGATCATTATATTTATTGTCTTCCTGAATCCCCTTGGATTTATGACTCATGTGATATGGCCGGTGATGAGCTTCCTGACGAGGATGTTTGCAGGGATGCCGGTGTTTTGATTGAGGAAGGGTAAAGGGGACAGATTTATTTTCACCCTATGTGAACGGTAAAAAATGAAAATAAATCTGTCCCCTTTACCTGTATCGATAGGCGGGACATAAGGTCAGAAAGGGAGGTTATGAAACAACGCGTGCTCAGCGGCATGAGACCGACCGGCAAGCTCCACCTTGGAAACTTCAGCGGGGCACTGGAAAACTGGAAACGTTTGCAGGAAACTTATGAATGTTTTTTCTTTGTCGCCGACTGGCATGCCCTTTCTACAGATTATGCGAAGACATCAGATTTGAGAGAAAACGTCCATCTGATGCTGGTAGACTGGCTTGCAGCAGGATTAGATCCCCGGAAGTCAACGATCTTTATCCAGTCTTATGTCCCTGAACATGCAGAGCTGCACATCCTGTTGTCCATGATTACACCCATACCCTGGCTTGAAAGGGTTCCTACCTACAAGGAACAGCAGCAGGAGTTAAAGGATAAGGACCTCTCGACCTACGGCTTTTTAGGTTATCCCTTACTGCAATCTGCGGATATCCTTGTCTATAAGGCAGACTATGTCCCGGTTGGCATTGACCAGCTTCCGCATCTTGAGCTGACACGGGAGATCGCCAGACGGTTTAATCACCTGTATAAGCCGGTCTTCCCGGAACCCCAGCCCCTGATGACAGAGTTTCCGAAGATCCCGGGGACAGACGGCAGGAAGATGAGCAAGAGCTATAGCAATGCGATCTATCTCTCGGATACACGCGAGGTGGTGTGGGAGAAGCTACGGACCATGGTCACAGACCCGAAGCGGATAAAACGGTCAGACCCCGGGGACCCGGAGATATGTCCTGTCTATGGCCTGCACCGGGTTTACTCTCCCCAGGATATCATTAAACAGGTTGACGTGGGGTGCAGGACCGCAGGGATCGGATGTATTGAGTGCAAGCAATGGCTGAATACCGCGTTAACAGAGAAATTAGAACCCATATGGGAGAGACGTTCACGCTATCTCAACGACTTTAGCTTAGTCAAAGGGATTGCAGAGGCCGGCGCCAAAAGGGCCCGAGAGGCCGCATCTTCCGTCCTTGCCGAGGTCAGAGCGGCGATTGGGTTATAGGGTTATAAAAGACGAACAAACCGATTTTTAATGAAAGCCTGTATGTCTCCATGAGAGGATCATCCGGACACGCTCTTCGGTAATCAATCCCTCTTTGAGCAGCATCCTGAATACTTTTTGGATATAACTAAGACCAGTTTTCTTAATTGTTTTTGATTCGTGGTGATATGCATATTCTGAGAAGTGGTGGCGAATATGCCAGAGAGCAGCAAAGGCTTTACGGAGTAAAGGCAACGGTATTCGTCTTAACTGGTACTGTTTTGCTTATTCTTCCTATTTCTCATGTCTGGATTTTAAGCTTAATCTTTTTTGGTTGTGGGTTGCACTATTTTAAAAGACGTAGTGATTGGCATAAAGGTATTCTGGGCGAAAAGATGGTTGTTGAAGCTCTAACCCCTTTAGACAATTCTTATGTTTTAATCAATGACGTCGTTCTATTCGAGAGAACTGGCAATATAGACCACATCCTTGTTAGCCCTAACAGCGTATTTGTGATAGAGACCAAAAGTTACAGATGGCATTACCTAAACAGGTTCCCCATAAGGCAAGCAATACATAGTGCCATATCACTTCGTCAGTTTTTGGAAAAGCAAATACAATTAGATATGTTCATTCCTGCCATCCTGGTATCAACTAATCCCGATGCTACCACAAACCAAAGCTTTCCCACGGTCAATGTTATAGCTCTTAGAAATCTATGTGATTTTATAAAAGACCAGGGAAACCAATCTCGGTTAGACATAGAAGTGAAAAAGAATTTGATGCATGAAATTCTAAGAGTTTCACATACTACAAGCCAAAAGGAGGTTACTGCCAAAAAATGGTTATTAAAATATATTGATATTGAACTCCTTGCAGTTGGCTTAATTGTATACCTATTCTATGTATTCAGCGGAGGTAATCCTTATGGCAAATGGGTCCTTGTAACAGAGGTTGTCGATGGGGACACTGTCCATGTCGGACGTGGTTGGAGAAAAACCACGGTACAGTTTTTGGGTGTGGACACCCCTGAGACTGTCCACCCGAATAAGCCTGTGGGATTCTTGGGACCTGAGGCCTCAGATTTCACAAAAAAGACTCTCGAAGGGAAAAAGGTGCGTCTTGAGTTCGAGCCTTCAAATCAAATGGACAAATATGGTCGCCTCTTAGCATATGTCTATCTGAGTGATGGTAGCCTCTTTAACGCCGAACTTATCAAAAGAGGTTATGCCCGTGTCACTGCTCCTTCCTACTTCCGCTACTATGATGAGTTCCACAACTATGAGCGAGAAGCGGTGGCAGATAGGAGGGGCATATGGACTACAAAGGTAAAGAACATACAGGTTCCATCTGAAAAGGTTGGGAAGATCATTGGTAATTTGAAATCAAAAATTTATCACCTTCCTGGTCAGGCTAACTATGAAAAGGGCAAAGAAGAAAACCGGGTTTACTTTGACTCTGAGGAGGAAGCAATAAGGGCTGGGTATCGAAAGGCAAAGAGGTAAAGGAAAATAGAGACAGACAGCCATTTTAATTACACTAGGAATTTGCTTTTTAAGGATATGGTAGCCAAAAGGTATTTTTCTGTCAACAGAAATTTTGTTTGTGGTGTATGCAGTGGGATATGCAACATATTGAGACAGGAAGCATAGATAAAAGGACCTGTGTTGCCTCACAGTATTCTAAGTTACGACTTCCTCTTTTTTCAGGTATCAGGTAAGGATTTTACCCTTTTTGGGGCAGACTTATCCTGTTTTCTCTGAGGCAAAAGGAAATGTCCTATGCCGGAACCGATAGGGAAGATTCATCCACATAGACTATTTCTTCATATATAGGGGATGGTGGTGGAGAGTGGGAACGGCTTTCCCACAATCCCAGATGCTTTAGTATCTTCTGGATGGCAGGATCATTCGCAATGAAGGCAATGACCCTCATGGGGTGTTTGCACTGGGGACATAACAACAGTTCAACCTCATATATTTTCCTGATCAGTCTTGCCCATGCTGATTTACACTGTTTCTGATAAGGGGTAAGCAGGAAATCCAGGGGGTGATATGTGGACGTTTGGTCTTTTCCCTGATAGAAGACCTGCTGATTTTTCCGATCGTACATCAATCGTTCCAGGGATACAGGGGGTCTGATAATGTATCTTGCCAGACACCCCCTGCCTTCAGTATCGTTGGCAACTACCTTACCCTCATTATGTATATGAAAGCCGGTATGTCTCCAGAAAAGGATCAACCGGACACGCTCTTCGGTAATCAATCCCTCTTTGAGCAACAAGCAACATCCTGGATACCTTATGCCTGTCCTAGAATGCCTCTATCGGGGACTGGAATATCTCCCTGATGACTGATGGAGAGAGTATCTCCATGGCATGGAATCTCCCATCCCCGTTTTCACGAGAACATGTCTGGAGTGAAAGCACCGTTTATGACTAAGCAGTGGAGGTGTGGGTGCCAGTCTATATCACTGCCAAATGTCTGGATAGCCGCAATCATCCACGGGACAGCAGCGTTATCTCCACTTCCCGTTGCATTGCTATCGCGCAACGGGAGCCCTGCCGCCTGCATCATCTCTTTGACTGTCTCATAGGCACAACGGCTTAATCTACCGAGCAACTTTCTATTGTATCTGAAATATGTCCGCAGGATCTTCGGGATGCTGAATACGTAGTGTCTATGAGTAACGGGTTCCAGGACCTCATCACAGACGCACTCAGCAAAGACCACAGAACGTTTGGCATGGCAGGAGGGGCAGAAAGAACGGGTCCCCCACTTTCGTGAGGGTAACCTTGCAGGAGAAGGCCAGAAGGTATTCATTATGGCAATGATCGCAGCGGATGCGGGCGAAGCCATGTCTCAGGATGCCACAATCTAAATATCTGAAGAAGACCTTCTCCGTGATGGAACGGTAGTATCCGAACTGGTGCTCATATCTATCATAATATTAGAGTAATTAGATCAGAAGCATTTTGTACAAGGCCTGTCATGACCAGCCCTTTCAGCACTTCTTATATCTGGGTATTCCTTCCAGTTTTCTGTATTAACTCCCTGCCTTGTGACCTCTCGACACTCAGGGCAATGCCAAGGGCGTGGTTGATTAGTGGGATTACCCGTTGCAGCAACCACCCTCTCCGGCGGATGTGAGTGACCTAACTTACAATTCATAATAACTTCTCCTTTCATTATGGATGTTTCACTCTTCCATCATAAAATATGTTTGATCTTCCGGTAATGTCAATTGTTATGTGTCAGAAGAAAAAATAATGGTGACAGATCTATTTATTCTCCTGAACAATCCCTTCTGTCCATTTTATTGCGTCTTCTGCAAATTTGACGGCTTCTGAGATATCGGTTTCCGATATCTCGCCCCAATATCCGGGATATCTGGTTTCTACAGCATAAGGGGTTAAAGTGCCAACATCCGAGAGGTTAGAAGGGATGGGAATTTTAGCGGTTTCAAAAGTATCGAGAAGTTCTTCAAGATCATGGGTAAATGGAAAGTCAATCTTATGGAACAACAGGACGGCCTTGAAAGCCTTTTCAACGGCTTGCTGGGCGTGGAAACAGATTTGTTCCGGCAATACATCCTGGTCGAGTCCAAGTCTGGCAAGTTTTATATCACTCCTGGCGTGAGTCAGCCAGTCATAGGGTGAAGCCGGGATTCGGTTCTTATGCGGCGGATTCATAGACGACCTTCCCGTTTCTTATAGCCTCTCTATAAATCAGTCCAGGCATATCTGCTATTTCCTTCAGTGTGTCTTCCTGGACCACGAGGATATCCATCGGCATCAGAATACCCTTCAGGGCACGGCGGATCCTCGTGCTTTCCTTGCGGGGATTCTCAATTTCCCCCCCTGCAACAACCAACACATCAAGGTCACTGTTTACATTCATACTTCCCCTGACATAAGAACCGAACAGAATGACCTTGCGAGGATGGCTTATCTCGACAATCTTTTCGACAACTGTCCTGACTTTTTCAGGTGTTACTTCCCAGGGAACGGACATGATACCCTCACTTAATATATTTTACGGTTGGTGAAAATATAACACACTTATAGTTTGCAGGGCAAACTATATTCACAAAAGGGGACGGTTGTTTATGCTCACAAATTAGGTAACTTTTCTGATACTATATCAAAAACAGATTGAAGCAGGGTATGTTTATCAGAATCGGTTTGGACTTAATAATTGAAAAAAGGTATTATAGAATGACGATGAAAAATGATGATAAACCGGTTGTAGAGATTTATTCAGATGGTGCATGCAGCGGGAACCCGGGCGTTGGAGGCTATGGCGCGATACTCAGGTCGGGTGGAAAAGAAAAAGAGATATCAGGATCTGAAGATATGACTACAAATAACAGGATGGAACTGCTTGGTGTTATTTCGGCGCTTGAAGCACTGAAGAAGCATTGCAGCGTCAGGGTCATGACAGATTCGACGTATGTGGTTAAAGGAATGACAGAGTGGATAGAGGGCTGGATAAGAAATAAGTGGCGTAATTCACAAAAGAAGGAAGTGCTTAACAGAGATTTATGGGAGAGGCTGCTGCAGGCCTCAAAGCCTCACAAGATTGAGTGGGTATGGATTAAAGGGCATAACGGACATCCGGAGAACGAGAGATGCGATCAGTTTGCGAGGGAGGAGATAGTAAGGTGCAAAAAGAGGCTGGCAGATGAAACTGCCTGAATTGCTTGCCGCGGCAGGGGATATTGAGAAGCTGAAGACAGCCATTCATTATGGAAAGGTGATTCTTATTTACCCTTGTCTCACCCCCTCCTTACTGTTATAATCCATGTTAATTTGATAGAGGTAGCCTATGGACGAAGAAGAGGTCCTGAGGAGGATTCATGAGGCGGAAGAGAAGGCGATGGCCCGTATTGAGAAGGCAAGAGAGGATGCAAAAAGGCTGATCGCAGAGACAGAGCAGGATATCGCCTCTCAATTAAAACAGGGAGAAGAGGCCCTTGCCAATGAGATCGCAAGGACAAGGGATGAGGGCATCCAAAGGATAGAGGATGAGGCTTCAAAGATTATTGCTGAGGCAGAATCTGCTGCTGAACAGCTAAGAAAGTCATCAAAAGGGAGAGTAAGGACCGCAGTGGATAAGATTTTATCATACATTGTGCCCCATGATCCTTAAAATGTCCAAGGTGTCCATCATCGGCCCACAGAGACTCCTCCCGGAAGTCATGGCCTGCATCTATGAGGCCGGGGTCCTCCATATAGAAACCACCCCCGAACGCATTAAAGACACGCCCTACATAAAGAGATTATCCCTGCCGCCGGAACAGAAGAATGAGATGATGGAGTTAGAGAGGGTGACCGGTTTAGCAAAAAAGACGATTGATACCCTGACGCCACTCTTTGTAAAACTCCCCCCAGTGGATGACAGGCACAAAGAGGCCGGGGTCCATGAGGCAAAGCGGATCATCGAAGAGATCAGCCGTTCAGTGGACAACGTAGACCAGGAGATCAGAGGGCTTGGCCATCAGCTCTCACTCTATGCCAGATATGAGAAGATACTCGATACCTTATCCCCCCTCATCGCCATGATGCCTGAGAGCCCTTTTAAAGACTATACAGGCGTCACCTTATATAAACGGGAGGCCCCCCTTACTGTCCTTGAAGAGTCCCTCCAGCGCATGACAGAGGGGAGGTATGAGCTGTTTAAGAGGGATATAGACTCTGAGATCATGGCCTGTGTTATTGCCTATCCGAAAGAGTTTGGCCCGGGGATTAAGAAGCTCTTCCAGGAAGGAAATATCAGTGAGCTTCGAATGCCGGCAGATTTGGCAGACATGCCGATAAGGGAGTCCTTTAAGGTGATCTCAGAGAAAAGGGCTGCCTTGCCCTTCCAGATCAGCGCGCTTGAAAAGAGGTTGCAGAGGTTGGCCTTTGAAAGATACGGGGAACTTGTTCAATGCCACAGGATTGTTGAAGAGAGATTGAGGCAGATGGAGGTCTCCTCTGATCTCTATGGGACTAAGGATACCTTCTTTCTCAGCGGATGGATCCCTGAGGAGGCCCTTTCTAAATTTACAAAGAATATAAAAAACCGATTCCAGGATAGGGTGATTCTCGGGAGGATCCCCCCAACGGATCAGGAGAGGGACAGGATACCCGTGGTCCTGAACAATCCGGGATTCCTCAGGCCCTTTGAAGTGTTGACACGATTTTTATCCCTCCCAAAGTATGGGACACTGGATCCGACACCGCTATTGGCCATCTTTTTTCCCGTTTTCTTTGGCCTTATCCTGGGGGATATCGGATACGGGGCCATCCTGCTTTTAGCCTCCCTCTGGCTGAGATGGCGTTGGAAAAACCGTGAGTTATTATATAACATTGGCTGCGTATTGACGGCCAGTTCGCTCGTGACCATGATCTTTGGGGTTATATTCGGAGAGTTCTTTGGGACACTGGGTGAGTCCATAGGGATATCCCCTTATATCAACCGGTCCCAAACATTGATCCCTCTTCTCATCCTCTCTGTTGTTATAGGCGGTCTCCATATATCGCTTGGACTCTTGATCGGGGTGATCATCGCGATGAAGCGGAGAGAGGCAAGAGAGGCGTTCACCAAACTTTTTAAATTGCTCTTTGTCTTCTCCCTATTCACGGCAGCAGCCTCCTTCTATGGAATCCTTCCTGCGGAATGGGGATACGTCTTCGTACTGTCAGGCTCCGGGATCATACTGGTGCTCATTTTCCTTGAGAAGTGGATCGCCCCTTTTGACGCACTGAAGTTGATCGTCAACGTCCTTTCCTATGCAAGGATCATGGGATTTGGTGCGGCCTCCCTATTCCTTGCCTCTATTGCAAACAGGATGGCAACGATGCCGGAGAGCGTCATCCTGGGTATCCTCCTGGGGATATTTTTTCACCTGATCAATGTGATTATTGGCGTTTATGCACCAGCGATTCAGACACTGAGACTCCATTACGTGGAATTTTTTGACAAGTTCTTCTATCCTGGAGGTATAGAATACAAACCCTTTGGCAAGGGAGAAAGGTGGTGATATCATGGAACTTGGCCTTATGGCAATTGGTGCGGGATTGGCAATAGGACTGGGAGCGATAGCGACCGCCATCGCTCAGGCAAAGATAGGGGCTGCAGGTATCGGGGCGCTGATCGAAAAACCTGAACTTCTCGGGAGGATATTGATACTCCTTGTAATACCCGAGACACTGGTGATCCTCGGCTTCGTTATAGCCGTGATCATACTCTCTGTGCCACGGTGAGAATATGGCCTATGATGTCCTTATAGAGCACATTATAAAAGAGGGAGAGGCAGAGGGGGAGCAGATCCTGGCAGAGGCGAGGGAAAAGGCCGATGTCCTGTTGTCTGACGTTGAAAAGAGGATCGAAGACCTGCGTCAGAAGGGGGCCAGCGGGCTTGAGAAGGAACTCACCGGATACAGGATGCAGGTATTAAACAGGGCACGTCTGAAAGGTAATGCCTTCATGGCCATCGTTAAAGGCGAGATCATGGACGAGGTCTATCGGGGGGTGTCTGACGCCCTTCAGACCATGATAGAAGGGCCTTCCTATCCGGCCATCCTTGACCGTCTTCTCGCAGAGGGGCTTGATGAGATGAGGGGTCAGGTGACAGTTGAAAGGATAAAGGGGGGTGTGGAGATCCTATCAGAGGATAAGAGGGTTGCCGTCATCAACACCTTAGAGAGCCGGTGGGAAAAGGCTAAAGAGGAACTGATGCCGGAGGTCAGAAAGATCCTGTTTGACAAAGATGATGTCTGATTATGCCTATATCCATACAAGGATCCGCTTCATGGAAGGGGATCTGCTCACCGCGGATCAATTGAGAGGGCTGTTCTCTTTTCGCGAACTTTCCGCTGCCGTAACGCATCTGAAAAAGACCCCCTATCGTCTCTACTTTTCCGAAGGGATAGAGGGGGCCCTCATCGACAGGATAGACACAGCCCTCAGGACAGCCATATCCTCCACGATACAGAAGATCTACAAGATCTTTAAAGGGGAAGACATCCTTCTGTTAGAGATATTACTCGGCCGGTGGGATGTCTTTAATATAAAGACCCTGATCCGGGGGAAATTGCATAACGTCGTCCCCCAGGAGGTGTTATCTTCTACCATCCCAGCCGGCAGGCTGGATGAGGGGACTCTCAAGGAGGTCTATAAGCAGCCTTCTGTCCAGACCATGGTAGACATGTTATTTACAATCGGCTTTACCTATGCCGCCCCTCTGAGACGGCTGGGATATTTACAGGAAGGGGATCTGTTCAAGGGAGAAATAGGATTAGAAAGGGCCTTTTTCAGGCACCTGTTACGCAGGCTAAAGGCTTATGATAAGAGCGGGATAAACCGTGCCATGGTGGAAGACACCCTCAAGAGGTTGATCGACAGATATAATCTTATGACAGCCATGAAGGTGGCTGGAAGCGGTATACAGGGCATAGCGGTTGACGAGGCTGAAACCTGGTTTATCGATGGAGGCCAGGTCATCCGGCCCGAACACTATAAGAAGATCCTGCGATGCAACGACCTCAGTCAAGCCATCTCCATGATGGATCATGCGGCATGGAAGAGGCACTGGGATCAATTCTATGCCCGCACCCGGATAACAGACCCTCTCCTGCGCATTGAAAGATGGCTGGATTATGAGATGTTGACCTATGCAATCGGGCTGCCCCGGAAAGACCCCTTGAACATTGGCCTTGTTATCAGCTACCTCTGGAGGAAGATCAACGAGGTTATGAATCTGCGGATACTATTGCGCGGCATCCACTATAACCTCCCTCGGGGTGAAATCGAGGGACTTTTGATGTTGCCGGGACCCTGAAAAGATAATGGCTAAGATCGCTGTAATCACGGACCCTGATACTGGAATCGGGTTTAAACTGACCGGGATCGATGTTTACAATGCCCCCTCATATCAAGAGGCCGCAGGGCACATAGAGAGATTCCTTAAGAATAAGGAATACGAGATGGTGGCCTATAGCGAAGATTATTCCGGGGAGATGCCTGAA
>JACRHF010000066.1 GCA_016217665.1 Nitrospirota bacterium
CCCTGCGGTGATGATGCTGACCAGCGACCGGAGTTTGTTAGCGGCTGCCGGGAGAGAAGACGAGGAGGCCGGCAAGGGATCCTCATGGCTGAGGAGACTCGGAGAGATTGGGTTTCACCGATACCGTGCTGTTGCCGGAGCCGGGCTTATCCTGTTCATGGCCGCTATCGCTGGGGTCTCACAGATTCATGTCAATAACAACATGGTCTCGTGGTTTAAGAAGGGAAGCGACATCAGACAGGCAGACACGATCCTGAACGAAAGGCTTGCCGGCACGGCCACTGCTTATGTTGTGGCAGAGTCTGGTGAGCCTGATGCCATGAAACGGTATGAGAACTTAAAGGCGATAGAGGAACTCCAGAGGGAGCTGGAGGGCCTTCCAGTCGTCGGAAAGACCACATCCATCGTGGATATTGTGAGGCGCGTGAATAAGGTGCTTCATGGAAACAAGCCGGAGTACGATACCCTCCCGACCTCGACCGAAGAGACTGCCCAGTATCTCTTCCTCTTTGGTATGTCGGCAAAGCCGAGGGACTTAGACAATGTGGTGACTGCTGACTATGACAAGGCCAATATATTTCTCCAGCTCAAGACATGGGATGCCGTGGCCATGAGAGATGTCTTAAGGAAGATTGAGGAATTTAAGACCGTACACCCGGATGTATCCCTCCAGTTTAAACCGGCCGGGAACTCCTATTTTAATATGGTATGGAATGATGAGGTCTTATTCGACATGATCAAGGGGTTTATCATTGCCCTCATTGTCGTATTTATCATCTTAGTATTTAACTTCAGGTCGTTCAAATGGGGAATAGTGAGTTACATACCGCTCCTCTTTACGATACTCCTGATTTACGGATTCGTCGGCTTCATAGGCAAGGACTTTGATATGCCGATCTCTGTACTCTCCGCCCTCTCCCTCGGGATGGCGGTTGACTTCTCCATCCACTTTATCAGGAGGTTTCAGCAGAGGTATGCAGAGGATCGGGACGTTGAGAGGGCGATCCTCTGGACGGCGGCACGGCCGGGCAAGGGGATTATCCGGAATGCCCTCCTCTTTGCCTCTGCCTTTTCAGTCATGATATTTGCGCCACTGACACCCTATATTACCGTCGGGCTCTTTATTGCAGGGATGATGACCATCAGCGCTCTTCTCACCATCCTCTTTCTTCCGGCGATGATCAGGATGCTGGGGAGATGGCTGATACCGTCTTAAATTGTCATTGAGGAGGGATAACGATGCATAAATATTTTACAGCAGTTGCATTATTAGTAATGTCTTTTCTGGGTCCGGCAGCGCTTTATGCCGAGGAACCGGCAGAAATCATCAAAAAGTCTCAGGAGGCCTTTTTCTACCCCGGGAAAGACATGCAGGCCAGGGTCAAGATGGCCCTCATCGCAAAGACAGGTCAGGAGCGGCTCAGAGAACTCACCATGCTGCGGATTAATGGGAGTGGCGGCGATCAGAAGTATTTCATGTATTTTCATAATCCGGGAGATGTGCGGGGGATGTCCTTTATGGTCTATAAATATCCCAACAAAGATGACGACCGGTGGCTTTTTATCCCATCCATAAACCTCGTCAATCGTATCGCGGCACGGGACAGCAGGTCGAGTTTCGTCGGTTCAGACTTCACCTATGAAGATGTCTCTGGCCGCGATATAGAGGCAGATACCTACAAATATATCAAGGAAGATGCCCTGGAAGGCAAACCATGTCATGTTATTGAGAGTACCCCCAAGAGCCCCACAGAATATATCAGGAAGATATCCTGGATTGATAAGACCACTTATCTCCCCTTGAAAGAGGAATACTATGATGTTCAGGGCGCCCTCTATAAGGTCTTTACAGCAGAGAAGGTGGAGATGGTCGGGGGGCTTCCGGCAGTGACGAAGAGGACGATGGCCAATGTGAAGAGCGGACATAAGACAGAGGTCGTGTTTGAGGGGATTGCCTATAATGTAGGGCTCAGTGACGACCTGTTCTCAGAGAGGTATCTGCGGAAGCCGCCAGAAAAGTGGATTAAGTAATTAAGCAAATTTCACGTCATTCCCGCGTAAGCGGGAATCCAGAACGTAGGCAGGGGTCTGGATTCCCACTTGCGTGGGAATGACGGGGGTTTAGAGGGATTTTCGAATGAAAGCTAAGATCACATATTGTGTCACCCTATCGTTGCTGCTGTGTTTACTGATGGCGCCCTCCTATGCCCAGGAGGTCACCTTCCATGGTTTTGTCCAGGGGAATATCTCAGCAAGGGTTACCGGCAATGAGACCGCTGATCCTGAGGAAGGAGGGGACTACCTCTCTGGTGAGGAGCGGTTGAGGGGAGAGGTGACCGGAAGCTCAGGTCCTTCAGATTTTGTCCTGAAGATAGACCTTGTCCATGACTCGATTGCCGGCGAGGATGGCATTGATGTACGGGAAGGGTATATTGATTACCGGTCAGCGGATTATGATGTAAGGATCGGACGGCAGATCATCACATGGGGTGCAGGAGATCTCCTTTTCATCAATGATGTCTATCCGAAGGATTACGGGGCCCTCTTCTCCGGACAGCCGCTCGAGTATCTGAAGATCGGGTCAGATGCGGCCAAGATCGCTGCCTACTCTGATCTCCTCTCTGTAGAGCTTGTCGTCATCCCCTTCTTTGAGCCCTACCACCTGCCGGACCCGAAGAGGTTCTTCCTCTATAATCCGATGCCGGGACTACCTCAGACCATAGAGGAACCGAGGCGAGAGACAGAGAACACAGAGATCGCCCTGCGGCTGTCCAGGCAGATAGCAAGGTTCGATACATCACTATATGCATACAGGGGTTTCTTTAAACTCCCCGGCATGAAGACAGACGATCCTGTTTCCCCGGCAACGGCGATCCTCTTCTATCCACAGCTTTCGGTCTATGGCCTGAGTCTCCAGGGGGCCTTTGCAAACGGTGTCCTGAGCATCGAAGGCGGATACTATGATTCCCTTGATGACCGGGGCGGGGATGATCCGACTGTGGCAAATTCTTCAGCAAGATATCTTGTGGGCTATTCACGGCAGTTCTGGACAGACTTTACAGCAGGGATCCAGTACTATGGCGAGGCGATGCAGGACTATAGCCGTTATGAAGACTCCCTGCCGGCCGGATTTCCCAAGACAGACAGGCTTCATCAGTTGGTGACCCTCCGCTTAACGCAGATGCTCAAGTACAACACCCTGAGATTGGGCCTCTTCTCATTCTACAGCCCGGATGAGGAGGACTGGTTTATCATCCCTGAGGTCAGATACAACATGACCGATTCCCTCTGGACATCAGTCGGGGTGAACCTCTTTGGAGGGAAGAATTCAACGACATTCTTTGGCCAGCTTGATAAGAATGACAACCTTTATGCCAACCTGCGCTATGAGTTCTGAGATGTCCGGATATATTTTGAACAAGGGGGAGATTGTCTCATGAAGATTGGGGTTGTGATCTATTCTAACGATTCGGAGAACGTATGGAATGCCCTCAGATTTGCAAATTTTGCCGTAAAAGAGGGGGATGTCGTCAAGGTATTTTTATTGTCAAAAGGGGTGGAGTGTGAAACCCTTGATACGGATCAATTCAATATCAGAGAGCAGATACGCCTGTTTATTGATAAGGGCGGGAAGATGTCTGCCTGTGGCACCTGCATAAAGCTGCGCCAATCAGAAGGCCCGGAATTCTGCCCGTCATCCACCATGAAAGATTTATATGAGATAGTGAGGGAGAGTGATAAGGTGGTCACCTTCTGATTTCAGGGTCTTCTCCACGCCCTTTTTTCACTCCAGCGACAGGCCTAACATAGATGCAGGATTCACCCTTGCCCCGTTGAGCCGGATCCCCCAGTGTAAATGCGGGCCTGTAGCCCTGCCGGTCTTTCCGACCCTTGCGATGACCTGGCCCTTTCTGACGTCTTCACCTGCCGTGACCAGGATCTCCGAGAGGTGAAAGTACATGGTCAACAGACCCAGTCCATGGTCAATGACGAGGCCCTTGCCGCTGAAAAACTGGTCACCCGTGAAGACGACCCTTCCCTGATTGGCCGCATAAACTGGGGTGCCTTCAGGAGCGTCAATGTCAATGCCGGTATGTGGACTCCTTGGTTCGCCATTGATGACCCTCCTGAAACCAAAGTTATCATCAATAACCCCCTCAACCGGTTTTATGAAATTTCCATCCCAGAGAGGACCTGCTGTAGAGATGTCCCAGATCTTGTCAATCTCCTCTTTCTCAAGATTGACCCTCTTCAGGGTCTCTTCATCCAGATCCACCTTCTCCTTTGGGAGGGTTAGTTGCTGTGTCCTGAAATGAGCAGAGACGACCTGAATCTCAACGTCTTTTTTGATGATGCCGCTGCTCTTGTCCTCAAGAGAAAGAGAGAGGTTATAGCGCTTCGGGTCCGTATTCAAGTCAATCCCGGCCAGCGCAGTGTAGGCATCTTGTCCCGGATTGCGATAGAAGTGGATTGTTTTATCAAAGAGGGTGCCGGATATCCCGTGAATCTCTGGCCCGGTCTTTACAGTGATTAAGAGGACATCCCCTTGTTTGATGGTCTCAGGGGTAAAGGAGACTTGAACTATAGGATTGGCCGGAAGGGATATCGGACAAAAGAGCGGCAAGATGGCGGTCAGGCAAACCAGGAGGTGTTTCCAATGTCGCAACTTTGTTTTCATGAGAAGGCTTAGCCGTCACGATAACGGAATGACGTCCTCCTGTCAATGGCTGTCAAATATAACTTGACAAGCGTATAGATACGGTGTAAAAGAGATATTTAAGACAGGCAGTACGAGATATAAATGACCATTTTAAAAAGGAGGTAGTTAGATGAAACATTTTTCCAAGCTCATGGTGTTGGGGCTTGCCCTCATGGTTGTAGCTGTTGGGTGTGGCAAAAAACCGGAAGAGGAGATCAACGCCTCAAACGCGGCAGTTGATGCCATCGTTGCCGAGGGAGCTGATAAGTACGCAAAGGATGAGCTAAAGAACATCAATGATACCCTGTCTCAGGCAACGGCCGAGGTGGATGCACAGGATCAGAAGTATATAAAAAATTATGACAAGGCGAAGGAGCTGCTGGCAAAGGCAAAGGCCGATGCCGAGAAAATAAAGGCGGATATCCCGGCCAGGAAAGAGGCGGCGAAGAACCAGGCCGCAATGGCCTTAGAAGGCGCCAAAACTGCAGTCGCAGAGGCAAAGGCTCTTTTTGCGAAGGCCCCCAGGGGGAAAGGGACCATGGCGGATATAGAGGCGCTAAGGTCTGATGTGGCCGGTCTCGAGGAGGCTGTTAATGAGGGACAGGGCCTCATGGACAAGGAAGACTATCTCGCTGCCTCTGAGAAGGCCAATTCCGTCAGCAGTAAGGCAAAGGAGGTCTCTGACCAGATCAACCAGGCATTAGAAAAGGTCAAGCAGGCAAAAAAATCATCCAAGAAGAAATAAATTGAAGTCAAACTTTCCGACGGTTAAAGCGGTTGTCATTCTACTTTACACCGGTATCCTGTGCGGATGCAGTGCCCCTCCGATCCCTCCCGAGGTCAGCAGTATCGAGTTGCAGGAGAAGGCACTCTGGAGTGAGGGGGGCGATCTGTACACCCCTGGTGAATATAATAACTACCTTGCCGCTTTTAAAGGCATCAGAGAACATTTTTACGCGGAAAAGGCGAAGTTTGTCTGGTTCAGAAATTATGAGCCTGTCAGGGCCAAAATCCGCGATCTCTATAAAAGCGGGGAGGAATTAAGGAAGAATCTACGGGAAGAAAAGACCGGCAGGTCAAACACCTTAAACCGGAAGTTGTCCCGCCTCAGAGATCGTATCTCAAATTTTAAAAGGTTAGCCTCTCTCGTCAACGAGGGCAGGTTCTCAAGGAAGGATATAACCAAGGCAGAGGTACTCCTGAGTGAAGCGGATGGTCTCTACAGTAAGGGATTGTATCTCGATGCGGAGAAAAAGGTTGAAACGGCCTTTATCGTGGCCGATTCGGTCCTTGAGACGATTTCGCCCGTTATATCCCGATACACCAATGGCCCTCAGATAAAGAAATGGCAGGACTGGGTGGAAAAGACCATAAAAGAATCGAGGGAAAATAAGGGTTATGCCCTCGTAGTCTATAAGATCGACCGGAGTTTAACCCTTTACCGGGAAGGCAGGGCGTACAAGAGGTATCCGGTTGGTCTCGGCCTCAATGGCACAGGGGACAAACTGCATGCGGGCGACAGGGCAACCCCTGAAGGAAGGTACCGGATCGTCAGGAAACTGCCGGGGAGTCGTTTCTACAAGGCCCTGTTGATCAATTATCCGAATGAAGAAGACAGGAGGAGATTTATTGCGGCCAAGCGGAATGGAGTGCTCCCTGAAAGAACCCGAATCGGCGGCCTTGTGGAGATCCATGGAGGCGGGAAAGAGATCATGACGTATGGCTGCATCGCGATGGAGGACAACCAGATCGAGGAATTGTACAACCTGGTGGATACCGGTACTCCGGTGACCATCGTGGGAACAGTGGATCACGAAAATGGCATTCATGCAATTCTCAAAGAGATCAAATCATGAGACCCAATAAAAAGATATTCATGTCCCTCTGCATTGGGATAGGGATATTCTTCATTGTGGAGGCGGCAGGTTTCTACATGGCCCGCTCTGTCCATAGTCGTGATAGAGAGGTTATGGCCCCGGATCGTGATGTCCTGATGGCCAGGAACAGAGAATTATGGCAGAAGATCTCAAGCCTTTCCCCCAAAAGGGTTCACATTGTCGTGGATACGGCAAAAAATATCCTTTATCTGAGAAATGGCAACAGGATAATCAGAGCAATGGTCGTTTCCTGCGGAAGTGGTAATATTCTTGAGGACCCTGACGGAGACCGGGTCTGGGTCTTTGATACACCCAGGGGCGAGCATACGATAAAATCAAAGTTGGTCCATCCCAACTGGGTAAGGCCTGACTGGGCTTTCATAGAGGAAGGTGAACCCATACCCCAAAATACCATGGATAGGATGCAGGAAGGGGTGCTTGGAGAGTATGCCCTCGGGCTGGGGAATGGATACTTTATCCACGGGACCCTCTATACGAGGCTGTTGGGAAGAAACGTAACCCACGGATGCATCAGGGTGGGAGACAAAGACCTTAAGAAGATCTTTAAGACAACCCCGATAGGGGCTAAGGTAACAGTCTTCTAAGAATGACGGCTTCGTAAAAAGCAGGGCACCCATTGCTACGAAGTAAATGCAATGGGTCGTGCGGCGTTGCGCTGCATCCTTCGTCATTGCGGCGTACCTAAAAAGTACGCCTCATTCCTCAGGATTTGCGCGCCTTCGGGTACCCACTTGTGGGGGATGGAGCTTTTTACGAAGCCATCCGCTGTCGAGACTCTTTACGAGGCTGTCAAGAATGATAACGCAACTTGTCCTTGTCCTCATCTTCTTCTTGCCGGTTGGGATATCCGCCGCCGCCGATCATGACGAAAGATTAAAAGAGGATAACAGGCTGATGGAACTGGAATTGGGCCTGGCCTCACAGCCGCAAATATATCTCATATTTAACCTCCCGGAGAAGCAGGTCGCGTTCAAATCGAGGGGAATAGTTCTAACGGGATTAAAAATCCGGAAGGTGGAGGTCTGGGGGGGACCGGATGCCATCGGCGAGTACAGACTTCTCAGGAAGAGCGCCTTAAAGAAGCCAGGAAGGAAGGAGGTAAGACCGGGGGTGAAGGAGGGGGAATTTGAATTAGAGGCCCTGGAGCTTAAAGATATGCCTTCGAGATACCGCTTAGATTTCGAAAAGGGTATTATGATCTCGGTACTGCCGGAGCCGGACGGATTTATCTCTGAACTTTACCACACAGGTTTTACAATCCTATGGTATCTCTCCCGCCCCTTTTTTACCATCTGGAATTACCTCTTAAATAAGCCTTATGCTGCCATGCTCTTAACGATGCCCGGGGAGGATACCCGGACACTCTACTGGTCATTCTATGAGGGGCTTGAGGCGATCATCCGTTTTCCTTATAGCGATCCTGTTTACGGTGCGGCGTAAACACGATGTCAGATATAACTTGACAAATGTAAATATTCAGTGTAAAAGCTAACGGGTGATCAACCTGGGCAACAAGATCAAGAAACTCCGGGAGGAGGCAAGGTTTTCGCTCCGGGATCTCGGAGAGAAGACGAAGCTTTCCGCCAGCTTTCTGTCGCAATTAGAGCTGGGGCAGGGCTCCCCTTCCCTCGCCTCTCTGGAGAGCATCGCCAGCGCCCTGAATGTTCACATCACCTATTTTTTCGATGACCCGGCGAGGGAAGACAGTGTTGTCATCAGGAAGTCCGAGAGGAAGAAGATCTACAGTCAGGGGTCCAAGGCCATTATCCAGCCCTTAGCTTACAAATTGAGCAAGAAAAAGATAGAGCCCTTCATGCTGACTCTGGAAGTGGGCGGTGAGAGCGGCGAGCATCCCTATTCATCGCATCACGGCGAGGAGTTCGGGATCATTACCAGCGGGAAGGTCAGGTTTATCCTTGACGGAAAGGAATATACCCTGGGAAAGGGCGACAGCGTCTATTTTAACTCGACGAAGCCGCATAAATGGGAGAATGTGGGAAAGAAAGAGGCCGTCATCTTATTGGTGATTCCGGGGACGTGAGATGATTTCACCATTCACACTGACGACAGCAGCGCTCTTTGTTATCCTTCTGGCCCTGATTATGGTTCCGCTGCTTTCACGCAGCCAGAGGCTCCTGATAGTTTCTGTCTTTTCTTTAACCGCCGTTGCCTCCCTTCTGACACTTACAGCGGGTATCTGGACTGTGTGGGATGGGATCACGGAATCGTACATCATCCTTCTGGGTCTCCCTGACCTCCCGTTTCACATGCGGCTTGACCCCCTCTCAGGCTTCTTCCTCACCGTCATCGGGGCCCTCGGATTCATGGTCTCTGTCTATTCGATCGGTTATGTGAAGGGTTTCATCGGCCACAGGCCCGTCACGAGCCTTGCCGTCTTCTACTCCCTCTTCCTTGCCGGGATGTTTATGGTGATCTTAGCGGACGATGCCTTCTTCTTCCTCATCTCCTGGGAGGTGATGGCTGCCGCCTCCTACTTCCTGGTCATGTTTGAGGATGAGAAGACAGAAAACCGGAGGGCCGCCTTCTTATACTTAGTCGTCGCCCATATCGGGGCTATTGCCATCCTCCTTTCCTTCGGACTCATGGCCGGCTCTGCAACGGGATTTGAGGGCTTTAACGGCTATACCTTTGATGCCATGCGCCATGCTACATTCCCTCCCCATTGGGCAGCGGTGGCATTTTTTCTGGCCTTCTTCGGTTTTGCGGCCAAGGCCGGTGTGATTCCTTTGCACGTCTGGCTGCCGGAGGCCCACCCCGTGGCCCCATCTAACGTCTCTGCCCTGATGAGCGGGATCATGCTGAAGACCGCCATCTATGGGATCGTCCGGGTGACCTTTGACCTGATCAGGGACTTCCCCTGGTGGTGGGGGGCGGTGGTCTTGATATTCGGTCTGGCCTCAGCCCTCCTGGGGATCCTTTATGCCCTGCAGCAGCAGGACCTCAAGAAGCTCCTGGCCTACTCCTCCGTGGAAAACATCGGGATCATCCTGATCGGCATCGGTCTTTCGATGACCTTTGCCGCATTCCACAACCCTGTCCTTTCAGCCCTGGCCCTGACCGCAGGGCTTTATCATACACTCAACCATGCCATGTTTAAGGGGCTCCTGTTCATGGGGGCGGGGGCAGTGCTTCATGCAACCCATGAGCGCAATATGGAGGAGACAGGAGGGCTCATCCACAGGATGCCCTGGACATCGGCCCTCTTTCTGATAGGGTGCCTCTCCATATCGGCCCTGCCGCCATTCAACGGCTTCGTCTCCGAATGGCTGACGTTCCAGGCCTTTCTCCTCTCCACAGCGCTTCCGAGTACCCTTTTAAACCTCCTCATCCCTCTGGGAGCCGCCCTTCTGGCCCTTGCCGCAGCCCTTGCTGCCATGTGTTTTGTCAAGGCATTTGGCGTTACATTCTTAGGACAGTGGAGGGGGCACCATCGCCCCCATATCCATGAGGTTGACTGGTCCATGAGGACAGGCATGGGGATGGCCGCACTGGCCTGCCTCTGCCTTGGCATCTTTCCGACGGTCATGATCAACTGGATGGACGCGGTATCCGTGATGCTTGTCAGGGGGAAGCTGGCTGAATCTGCCGGAGCGTTCGGATGGCTTTGGCTGACGCCGATTTCTCATGAGAGGGCGTCCTACTCAGGCCCCATTGTTCTGCTCGGAATCGTGGGGGTCGTGTCCTTAGTATTTCTCCTCCTCCATGCCCGCAGGAGGACGATCCACCGGGGGCCTTTATGGGACTGCGGGTTTGAAAAGATAACCCCGAGGATGCAATACACGGCTACTGCCTTTTCCATGCCAATCAGGAGGGTACTCGGATTTCTGTTTCATGTCCGGGAACGGCAGGAGGCGAAGCGCCACCTTGTCCATAAGGCCTTTATAGAAAGGCTTCGTTATTCCCTGAGGGTGAGGGATCATCTGTGGGATTGGCTTTATCAGCCTGTGGCGGATATCTCCTTCTGGGTGGCCAGAAGGGTAGGGAGGCTCCAGCAGGGGCGTATTCAAGTATATCTCATCTACTCCTTTGCAACGATCATCCTCTTACTGGTGCTACTGAGATGAGTGAAATTCTCTCTTACCTATTGGAGGGGCTGCAGATCCTCCTCCTCCTTTCTGCCGCACCGGTCTTCACCGGATGGGTGAGGACCGTAAGATGCTGGGCCCAGGGGCGGACCACTGCCGGGATATTTCAGCCGTACCGGGATCTGATGAAGCTATTTCATAAGGACATCGTCCTTGCTGAAAATGCATCGTGGATATTCCGGTTCACCCCCTATCTTGTATTTGGCGCTGCCGTGCTGGCAGGGGCGATCATCCCCATACTCTCTGTGGATCTTCCCCTCTCCACCACCGCCGACGTCATCGCCCTCGTGGCCCTTTTTGCCATGTCCCGCTTCTTTACAGCCTTAGCCGGGATGGATATCGGAACGGCCTTCGGCGGGATGGGATCGAGCCGGGAGATGACCATCGCCTCCCTTGCGGAGCCTGCCATGCTCATGGCCGTCTTTACGGTATCGCTGGCGAGCAAGTCCACGTCTCTTTCTCAGATGGTCCAGGTCATCGGACACGGCCAACTGATTCTGAGGCCCTCCCTTGCCTTTGCCTTACTGGCCTTCGTCCTCATTACCCTTGCAGAGACAGGGAGAGTGCCGGTGGACAACCCTGTCACCCATCTGGAACTGACGATGATCCACGAGGGGATGGTCCTGGAATACTCCGGGAGACATCTGGCCCTGATAGAATGGGCCGGGATGATGAAGCTCTTCCTCTTTGCCGTTTTAGGGATAGCCTCATTCTTCCCCTGGGGGATTGCTGAGGCAGGGAATCTGATTGCCCTTCCTCTGGCTCTTTTATTATTGATAGCGAAGCTCGCTCTTGCAGGGGCCGGTCTTGTCCTGATAGAAACAGGTCTGGCAAAGATGAGGCTTTTCCGGGTCCCTGAGTTCCTGGGGAGCGCCTTCCTCTTTGCCACACTCGGGATGTTGTCTTATTTTATGCTGGAGTAGGGAAAAAGGGGACAGATTTATTTTCCCCTTTGGTGGAAAATAAATCTGTCCCCTTTTTCCCGGAATTTTGATATGCCAATCAGTTTTGCAGCACAACTCAACAGTGTCTTAGCGGCGCTGATCCTCCTGACCGCCTTCGGCCTTCTGGCCCAGAGGCGTATATACGGGCTTCTGCACCTCTTCGCATGGCAGGGGCTATTTCTTTCGATCAGCACGGCGGTTGTCGGATATGCGGCGGGACAGCACCACCTCTACATCTCTTCGATTCTTACCCTGGCCCTGAAGGTCATCGTGCTCCCGTATATCCTCCATGTCCTGATCATCCGCCTCAAGATTCAGAAAGAGGTTGAAACGTTAGTCAATATCCCGGCTACCATGCTGATGGGGATCGCCCTTGTAATCTTCTCCTATCACCTGACTTCACCCATCCGGGAGCTGTCCACCCTGGTGACGCGCTCCACGATTGCCGTTGCCCTTGCCACGGTCATGTTAGGGCTTCTGATGATGATTACCCGGAAGCACGCGGTCACCCAGATCATAGGCTTCCTGGCCATGGAGAACGGCCTCTTCTTCGCCGCCACCAGCGCTACTTACGGGATGCCGCTTGTGGTGGAATTAGGGGTGGCATTGGACATCCTGATTGCGGCGTTTATATTCGGCATATTCTTCTTCCACATACGGACTACCTTTGACAGCCTGGATGTGGAACAAATGGCAAGGTTGAAGGAGGAGGACTGAGGGATAAATAGGGACAGCGACTATTTATTAAAATAGTCGCTGTCCCTATTTATCTACGGGGCTATCCATTATGACGATTCTGCTTTTATTAGGTGTCTCATTTATAGCCGCTGCAATTCTGGGCTTTGTGGGGGACAGGAAATTCGCCCCGGAGATCAACATCGTCTGTTCCTTAGCCACATTTGTTATCAGCATGGCCCTAGCCATTCAGGTCTACTATGACGGGTCATTCATGGCTGGGAGGAAGTTCTTCTTCATAGACGCCTTCAATGTGTATCTTGTCGTGCTGACCTCCTTTGTCTCCACGACCACAGCGGTCTTCAGCAGGAGATACATGAGGAGGGAGAGGGAGCATGGCCGCGTCGGTCACTGGGGGATGCGGTTCTATCATGCGATGTTTCAGCTCTTCATCTTCGCCATGTTCCTCTGTCTCCTGACCAATAATATCGGTGTCCTCTGGATTGCGATGGAGCTGGCCACCCTCTCCACAGTGCTGTTAGTATCTCTCTACAAGACACCCACAGCCATTGAGGCGGCATGGAAGTATTTTATCCTCTGCGGCGTGGGGATTGCCCAGGCCCTCTTCGGGACGGTCCTCCTCTATTTTGCGGCAGAGAAGGTCCTCGGTGAGGGAGGGGATGCCTTGCTCTGGACAAACCTGAGCCAGGTGAGCGGACAGCTTGAGCCTACCGTCCTGCAATTAGCCTTCGTATTCCTCATGGTTGGATACGGGACAAAGGTGGGGCTGGTCCCCCTCCACAACTGGCTCCCCGATGCCCACAGCGAGGGTCCGACGCCGATATCTGCGGTCCTGTCAGGGCTCCTCCTGAATATTGCCCTCTACGCCCTGGTTCGGTGCAAGGTATTAGTAGACGGTTCCCTTGGTACAAACTTAGCAGGGAATATCATGATGGGCTTCGGGATCCTCTCGATCCTTGTTTCCGCCTTTTCACTCCTGCGGCAGAAGGATATCAAGAGGATGTTTGCCTACTCTTCTATCGAACACATGGGGATTGCCACGTTTGCCTTTGGTCTTGGCGGCCCCATTGCGACCTTCGGGGCCTTGCTTCATATGCTCGTCCACAGCCTGACCAAGTCGTCCATATTCTTTACCGTGGGGCATGCGGCCCAGATGCATGATACGCAGGAGATGAGCAGAATCAGGGGGCTGATCCGGGGGAATCCCCTCGTGGGGTGGGGGCTTGTCCTTGGCGTCATGGCCATTGTCGGGATGCCCCCCTTCGGGGTATTTACCAGTGAGTTTCTGATACTGACGGCAACGATGAAGGATGCGCCGCTCCTGACGCCGTTTCTTCTTCTGGGGCTGGGGGTGGCCTTCGCGGCCCTCTTCCGGCGTGTCCAGCCGATGGTGGCCGGGCACCGGCCTCCATACCAGCATCTCCTTAAGGTGGCTCATGTCCCGGTCGTGCTGCACATGGTGCTTGTCCTAGTCATAGGGTTGTATATGCCGAATTTTCTGTCTCAGTGGTTTCATATGGCCGTGGAGTTGCTGAAGTGAAAAGGGAAGACTGTGGCTAATCTAAAAAATATCATAACCGGATTGCTCGGCACGGATGCTGTAAGGGATGCCGGCCATTATCCGCCAACGGTCCCATCTTTTCTTGTCCCCAGGGAAAGGTTCATCGAGGCGGCCAGGGGGATGAAAAAGGCGGGTGCCAGACTTGTTGCCGAATGGGCAACGGATGAAAGGAAATCCAACCGGGGGTTTGGTATATACACCTGTTATTCCCTCGACTCTGAATACATCATTATCAGTTGCCGCATTCCCCTTGAAGATCCTACATTCCCCAGTCTTACAAAGAAATTTGTCCCTGCCTTTCGCTTTGAAAGGCAGATGAGGAGCCTGATGGGGGTTATCCCTGTGGGACATCCTGACCCGAGGCCCTGGATAAAGCACGAGGACTGGCCGGAGGATGCCTGGCCCCTGAGGAAAGACTTCGATCCCTCAAGGCCGATGCCGAGGGTCAAAGGGGAGTATCAATGGATCAGGGCGGAGGGAGAAGGGGTTTATGAGATCCCTGTCGGCCCTGTCCATGCCGGGATCATCGAACCGGGTCATTTCCGTTTTCAGGCCGTAGGGGAGGATATCCTCCACCTGGAAGAGAGGCTCGGCTATGTGCACAAGGGGATCGAAAAGAGGTTTGAGGCCCTTTCGTGGATTGAGGGCGTCAGGCTGGCAGGCCGGGTCTCCGGGGATACGACCGTGGCCCATGCCCTTGCTTATTGCAGGGCTCTGGAGGCCATGACCGGATCTGTTCCACCGGAGCGGGCCTTATGGCTCCGGGCCCTGATGCTGGAGAGGGAGAGGATCGCCAATCACCTTGGGGACATCGGCGCCATCTGCAATGATGTTGCCTTCACATTCTTGCTTTATCAGTTCTCCAGGCTGAGAGAGGTGGTCCTCCGCACAAACGATAAACTCTTTGGCCACCGGTTGATGATGGACAGGATCATCCCCGGCGGGGTGACAGCGGACCTAACGCCGGAGGGGAAAGAAAAAATTCTTAGAGAGGCAAACTGGATAAAGAAGGAGTTCGAAAGATTGGTTATCATCTATGATGAGAACCCCTCCCTGGAAGACAGGGTCAGGGACGCAGGGGTCCTCTTGCCTGAGGATGCCAGGGAATTGGGTGTGGTGGGATTTGTGGCACGGGCCAGCGGGGTGGGATTAGACTGCCGTGTTCAGAACCCCTTTACTCCTTATGACCGGATCATCCCTAAGATGACGGTCCTGAATTGCGGCGATGTCCATGCCCGTGCATGGGTGAGGATTGAAGAGGTCAGGGAATCCCTCCGGATCATTGGCGAGATACTGAAAGGCCTTCCGCAAGGTGAGATCAGCGGCTGTCTGGATCCCCCTTCAAAGGAAGGCTCAGGGTTTGCCGTGGTTGAGGGGTGGCGTGGGGAGATTGTCTACTGGCTCCAGTCCGGACCCACGGGGGGGATCAACCGGTGCATGATCAGGGACCCGTCCAGCGTCAACTGGATCGCCGTAGAACAGTCAATCCACGGGAATATCGTCCCCGATTTTCCGCTCTGCAACAAGAGCTTTAATCAGTCGTATTCGGGACACGATTTGTAGTTGACGCTGAAAAACGCGGGGCACCCATTGCTACGAAGTAAATGCAATGGGTCGTGCGGCGTCAGGACTTACGATTTGAGACTCAACGTACCACACAGTACGCCTCGCCTCAAATCGTAAGTCCTTCCTTGCACCTGGGCATTTTTGAGCGTCAACGTTAGGAATTAGAAGACAATAGCGCAACAAGGGATAGCAACGGATGATGAAAATTCTCTCTCCCTCAGGGAGAGAGAAAAGGTGAAGGTGGGTTAAGAAACATGCTAAGAATTCTGCATCAGATATTTCGGACCGGTATCGTCACGGAACCTCTGCCTGCCGGGGTGGAGAAAGAGATAAAACAGGTCGGGGCTGGACTGGAAGAGGCCATCCGGCGGCGTTTCCGGAGGAGCCTGACCATCAGGGAGGTCGATGCCGGCTCGTGCAATGGCTGTGAGCTGGAGATCCATGCCCTGAATAACCCCATCTACAATGGTGAGCGGTTCGGGATCCATTTTACCGCCTCTCCCCGATTCGCCGACATGCTTCTGGTCACAGGCCCGGCGACCCGGAACATGGAGATCGCCTTGAAGAGGACCTATGATGCAACGCCTCCGCCAAAGCTGGTGGTCGCTGTGGGGGATTGCGGATGCAACGGCGGAATCTTCGGCGAGAGCTACGCTTCCCTCGGCGGCATCGGAAAGATCATCCCGGTAGATGCCTATATCCCGGGCTGTCCGCCCAGGCCGGCCGATCTGCTCAGGGGCATTCTTCGCGTTATCAGCTAAGCTGGGTACAGGGGTTACATGCATTTTAGTCCTTGACCTGATATTTCATTTCTCATAGAATTACGATATAATCTGGTTTATAAGGAGAGGTACCCAAGTCCGGCTGAAGGGGCATGCCTGGAAAGCATGTGTACTGGAAACAGTACCGTGGGTTCGAATCCCATCCTCTCCGCCATTTTCCTGGCCCGTCTTTTGTGTGCAGTTGAGTATAGACCGGGTCCTGCGCAACATGGACTTACAAACCCCGCCAGGTCCGGAAGGAAGCAGCGGTAAGTAAATCTCCATGTGTGCCGCAGTGATACCTTGTCTTATCTCAACTGCGCAGAGGGGATGGGAGCAGGCGTAGCGAGCGCTTTTTAATGTCATCCTGAGCGAAGCGAAGGATCTGGAGCCTGCGGAGAACAAGGAATAATCAGATTCTTCGTCGCCTTCGGCGACTCAGAATGACACGCGTCGCTGAACTTGTTCAAAGAGTCAATAAACAGCAGGTCACAATCCTTATGAGCTATCAGGTCTTGGCAAGAAAATGGCGGCCCAGGTCATTCCAGGAGCTTACGGGGCAGGGACATGTCTCAAAGACCCTGGAGAATGCCATAAAGACGAACCGCATTGCCCATGCCTATCTGTTCTCCGGGGTGAGGGGTGTCGGGAAGACCACGGTAGCGCGGATATTGGCAAAATCGCTCAATTGCGCCGAAGGCCCCACACCGGTCCCCTGCATGAAGTGTCAATCGTGTACAGACATCGCAACCGGGTTCTCCGTCGATGTCGTAGAGATCGACGGAGCATCCCATACCGGCGTAGATAATGTGAGAGATCTGCAGGAGAGGGCGCAGTATGCCCCCCTGAAGGGGCGTTATAAGATCTACATTATTGACGAAGTCCACATGCTCTCCACCTCGGCATTTAATGCCCTCCTCAAGATATTGGAAGAGCCCCCTCCCCACATCGTCTTTATATTTGCGACAACAGAGCCTCACAAGATACCCGGTACGATCCACTCAAGGTGCCAGCATTTTCAGTTCCGGAGAATCAGTTACAGGGAGATCATCGAAAGACTCCGGTATATCCTGCTTGAGGAAGGGATAAAGGCTGAGGAAAATGTCCTTTCTCTGGTGGCCAGGAGTTCTGACGGGAGTATGAGGGATGCCCTGAGCCTCCTGGACCAGGTGATCTCTTACACCGGGGGAAACCTTGCGGAAGGGGACGTGTCGTGGATATTAGGTCTAGCTGACCACTGGGTTGGACCCTTGACGCAACATATTATCAGCAAAGACCCGGCAAAGGCCTTATCCCTCCTGAAAGAGGTCGCAGACGGCGGCTATGATCTGAAGCAGTTTTGTTCTGATCTGGTCGGGCATCTCAGGAACATGACCCTGGCAAAGCTCGGGATGGGACAGGACGTCATCGATCTCCCATCAGAGAGGATTGCAGAGATGGCGAAGGTCGTTGAAGGGATATCTCTTGAGGATCTTCAGAGACTCTTCGGGATCTTCTCAAAGGCCCTCGATGAGATACGCTGGTTTCCTTATCCCAGATTCTCTCTTGAGATGGCCATTATCAAGGCCTCTAATATGAGGCCGGTTGTCCCGGTCGATGACCTGATCGGGAGATTGGCCAGTCTCGAAAAGAGATGGGATACAGGCGCAGCCCCTGACCCAAAATCGAGAGAGACTGGTTCCCTAAAGGTTTCACCTGTATCTGCAATACCCGTGGCTGCATTTGTGCCATCCGTGGCTACAGAGGTTACGGAGGGTGAAGAGGATCGGGGAATTTCCCCACATGCAACGATAAAAGGCGGTCCGGATATGGTGGCCCTCTGGAGCACTGCTGTATCAAAGATCAATGAGAACAAGCCGAGCTTGGGCGCGTATCTGGAACAGGGTGTCCCCATTGGAAATGAAAAGGGGATACTGTCAATTGGATTTAACGGCGGGGCCTCTGTGTTTATCAATCTTATTGAACGGCAGGAGTGCAAAGATCTGATACTGAATATCGTCAAAGGTTATATCCCCGGGGTGGAAGGGATTAACTATATTATCCTGTCAGGAAAGGAAGGACACAGCCCGGCCTATAACGAATATCTCACAGGGGCGCATGAGAAGAAGCAACAGGAGGTAGAAGAGGTGTTTTCTGATTTGATTGTGCAGGAGGCGATTGATATCCTGGGCGGGGAGCTGGTAGAGCTGCGGAGCAGGAGGGAGTAGGCAGGGGGTAAGGAGAATGGCCTTTAAGTCCGGCAGACAGTAGTCAAGGGGGGACCATGTCAAAGAAGATGTTCGGGGATATCTTAAAACAGGCGCAGAAGATGCAGGAGCAGATGGCCAGGATCCAGGAGGAGGCGGCCAATAAGACTGCCGAGGCATCCTCAGGAGGGGGCATGGTTACTGTGGTTGCCAACGGCCGTCAGGAGATCGTCTCCATCAGGATCGAGCGGGATGTTGTCAACCCGGACGATATCGAGATGCTCCAGGATCTGGTAGTGGCTGCGGCCAATGAGGCTTTAAGAAAGGCCAAAGACATGGTGGCAGAGGAGATGAAGGGGCTCACCAGCGGGATGGGATTAAATATACCGGGCCTCATGTAATACGAACGCAATAAATGTCTTTATACTGCGTTGGACTCCTCGGAAAATCCCAGGCATAATACAAAAAACGTACTACAAAAAGTACGCCTGCGGTTTTCCTCGTCATCCGCCTTGTCTAAAGCCATTTCTTGTGTTTGTAGGAATGACAAAAATACCCTCCCCTTCAAGGCTGGTCTTAGCACACACTTGACGCCGTGGGGGTTTTAGTTTATACTGACCTGCATGCGAGTATGCGGTCAAGAGTTTTCGACTATGATCATTGATCGGATAAACAGGGTAGTCGCTGATGAGCCAC
>JACRHF010000067.1 GCA_016217665.1 Nitrospirota bacterium
GTGGCTCATCAGCGACTACCCTGTTTATCCGATCAATGATCATAGTCGAAAACTCTTGACCGCATACTCGCATGCAGGTCAGTATAAACTAAAACCCCCACGGCGTCAAGTGTGTGCTAAGACCAGCCTTGAAGGGGAGGGAATTTTACAACGAGTTCCTAAGTACCCGTCATTCCCACGAAAGTGGGAATCCAGAGCCCTGCTCCGTTCTGGATTCCCGCTTGTGCGGGAATGACATCTGATCTTATCTATAACTTCTCTCTAACCTGCCTCGCCCTCTCAAATTCGTCGTAGAGCGCATCCGCATCCCCGCTCCTGATAATAGACTTAAGCCGTCCTATCGTGGTCTCGTATTTTTCCAGCATCTCGATAATATTCTCCCGGTTCATCAGGCAGATATCCTTCCACATCTCCGGGTGGCTTGCCGCAATCCTCGTGAAGTCCCTAAATCCACCCGCAGAATAAGAGATCAGCCCCTCTTCCGATTTTTCCAGGTCTAAAAGGGTGTTCACAAGGGCATAGGCAACAAGATGCGGGAGGTGACTCACCGCGGCAAAGATCCGGTCATGTCTGGCAGGGTCCATAATAATCACATAGGAACCTGCCATCTCCCACAGGGCGTGCACTCTGTTTAAGGCGTCAGGATGGGTCTTTGATGTCGGAGTCAGGATGCATCTGGCCCCCTTGAAGAGGGCCGGCGACGCCGCCTTTACCCCTGACCTCTCTTTCCCGGCTATCGGATGTGCCCCGACAAAGTGCACCCCCGGAGGCATCAGATCTTCTATTTGAAGAACCGGCTCTTTGACACTTCCGACATCCGTGACAATGGCCCCGGGAGAAAGGGATGAGGCCATCTCACCTGCGAGCCTGGCAAGGCTCTTAACAGGCGTGGCCAGGATAACGAGGTCTGCCCCCTTAACCGCATCCTCTATTTTAAATGTATAGCTGTCTATCACCTTTAAGGCAACAGCGTCCTGAAGATTCTTCTCCCCCCGTCCAACACCAACAATCTCGGATACGACCCCCTTTTCCCTGCAGGCTAAGGCGAGCGAGCCACCGATAAGTCCTACCCCCGCAATGACCATCCTGCGAAAATGGGGTAAAGACCTCATAGCTCTCTTCCCATCACCTGGGCAATCGCCCTGATCTGCCGCATCATCTCTTTGAAAACCGGGAATTTAAGAGACTGCTCCCCGTCCGACATCGCCTTTTCAGGGTCCGGATGGACTTCCACAAGGATCCCGTCTGCCCCCGCGGCGACACCCGCCCGCGCCATGGGGGTCACTAAATCCCACTTACCCACGCCGTGACTGGGATCGACAATAACCGGAAGGTGGCTCAACTGTTTGAGAACGGGGACGGCACTGAGATCAAGGGTATTCCTTGTAGCGGTCTCAAAGGTCCGGATACCCCGCTCGCAGAGGATGACATTATGATTCCCCTTGGACATGATATACTCAGCAGACATCAGGAATTCTTTTACTGTAGCCGAAAGCCCCCTCTTGAGGATTACAGGTTTATCATAACTCCCCACCTCTGTCAGGAGCCTGAAATTCTGCATATTCCGTGCACCGATCTGGATCACATCTGTATATTGATAGACCATCTCGATATCACGGGGATCCATGAGTTCAGTCACGACCAGCAACCCTGTCTTCTCCCTCGCCTCAGCTAAATATTGAAGGCCCTCAAGGCCAAGCCCCTGGAAGGTATAGGGAGAGGTCCTGGGTTTAAACGCCCCGCCCCTGATAAAACTCACCCCCTCCTTCTTGATCTCCCCTGCAATCTGCAGCAGCATCTCCCGGTTCTCTACGGCACAGGGACCTGCAATGACCTGGATCTTCTTCCCGCCGATAGGCACCCCATTGACATGGATAACGGTATTCTCTGAATGGAATTCCCTGCTCGCCAGCTTGTATGGCTTCAGGATGGGGACAACCTTCTCCACCCCGGGAAATGCGGCAAGGGGGAGCTCCTGCAATACCCGCTCATCCCCGATGGCGCCGAGAACCGTACGCTCTTTTCCGCGGGAGATATGGACAGCGAGTCCAAGCCCTTCCAGACGCTCCTTGATATGCCCGATCTGCTCTTCGGTGGCGTCAGGCCTGAGTACAATGATCATAAAATATCCTCCTAATTATTAGGGTTCAAGGAGTCAAGGGTTCAAGTGGTCAAGAAAATCAATGAGAAAATTGATACTTAGTCACTTGAATCCTCGAACCCTTGACCCCTTTATTTATCTAATACCTTCCTCAGTGCCTCTGTAAATCTCCGGTTCTCTTCAGGGAGTCCTATCGTGACCCGCAGATTCGGTCCGCCGATATGCCGGATGATAACACCCTCCTTCAACATCGCATCAAACAGGACCTTCCCATCGTCACCCGCCTGAAAATAGATGAAGTTTGCCTCGGTTGGGAGATAGGCTATCCCCATAGACTCAAACTCTTTATAGAGGAACCCCTTTCCTTCCTGATTGACCCGGCGGCTCTTCTCAACATGTTCCACATCCTCTAAGGCCGCTAATGCGGCAGCCTGTGCCAGTGCATTCGTGTTAAAGGGCTGGCGGACCCTGTTTAACATCTCTGAGATCTCCACCGGGGTCAGTCCATACCCGATACGAAGTCCGGCAAGTCCGTATATCTTTGAGAAGGTGCGCAGGATGGCCACAGGACGCCCCTCCCTCAGATAATCTATGGATGAAGGATATTCCCCTGAGGTCACGTACTCTGCATAGGCCTCATCAAAGACTACCAGGACATCCTCAGGAATGTTGTTCATGAAATCCCTGACCTCTGAGGCCGTAACGATAGTGCCTGTGGGGTTATTGGGATTGGATATGAAAACCAACCGGGTCTTCGGGCTAATTCCCTCGCCCATCTTTTCAAGTTGATAGCGGCCGGCCTTCATTGGGACCGTCGTCACATTGCCATTTGCCGCGGTCACAATCAGTCTATAGACCGAAAAGGTGTTCTCCGAAACAACGGCGTTATCGCCCGGAGACATGAAGGTCCTGATCAGGAGCTCAATGATCTCATTAGACCCATTGCCCAGGACTACGGCATCCGGCGATACCCCCCACTTCCGGGCAATGGCCCCTCTGAGATAGAATCCGCCTCCATCCGGATAACGGTGCAGCCTGTTCAGGTATCTCTCTACGGCCTCAAGGGCCCTGCGAGATGCCCCAAGGGGATTCTCATTGGAGGCAAGTTTTATCGCCTCTTTGATCCCCAGATCCCGCTCAAGCTCCTCGATAGGTTTCCCCTGGGAATAAGGAACGAGCCTTCTGATATTTTCACTCACATATTTAAGCATCGTCACTCGCCTAAGGGGTACGACCCGAGCACCTTGAGAAACAGGCACTGCGGCTCAAGTCTTTCCAATGCCTTCTTTACCTTCTCGTCTTCTACGTGCCCCTGAAGGTCCACAAAAAACAGATAGTCCCATGCCTTCTTTCTTGACGGCCTGGACTCTATCTTCGTCAGGTTGATATCATATTCCGTAAAGGTCTTTAAGACGTTATAGAGGGCCCCCACCCTGTCCTTGATGGAAAACATGATGGAGGTCTTATCCCTCCCGCTCTTCTGGACATGATTTCTGGCGATCACCAGAAATCGGGTATAGTTGTTCGCATAATCCTCGATATGGCTTTTGACAATCTTCAGCCCGTAAAGCTGAGCAGCAAGTTCACTGGCAATCGCTGCTCCCGAGGGATCATCCACGCACATCTCTGCCGCCCGCGCCGTACTGGAGACCTCGACGACCGGCACCCTGGGGAGGTTATGTTCTATCCAGGCCGAGCACTGCGCAATAGCATGGGGATGAGAATAGATACATTTAATGTCCTCCATTGCTCCGCTTAAGGAGAGGAGGTGATGGGTGACCTCCTGCATGATCTCAGACGTAATCTTGAGATTAGATTCCGCAAACATGTCGAGTGTGTGGTTGACTACCCCTTCTGTTGAGTTCTCAATAGGCACCACTCCGTAATCAGCCCTGCCCCGCTCCACTTCGGCAAACACATCCTTGATACTGGCGGCAGGGATATAGTTGGCAAAAAAACCGAATTGCTTCATTGCGGCAAGATGCGTAAATGTGGCCTTGGGCCCAAAATAGGCCACCCGGAGGGGCTGTTCCAGGGACAGGGAGGCAGACATGATCTCCCTGAACACGACCCTGAGGGCCTCTGTGGGAAACGGGCCTTTGTTCTCCCTCTCCAGCCTTTCGTATACCGCCCTCTCCCGTTGCGGGACATGGGCCGCCAGTTTTTCCTCCTTCTTTATCTTGCCAATATCAATGGCGATCCTTGCCCGTTCGTTAAGGAGTCTCAGAATTTCTAAGTCAATCTTGTCTATCTCCTGACGTAACTTCTCTAACTCTCTCACCTGGAAACCCTCAATCAAATCCACCGTCTCCCCCTTTTATAAAGGGGAAATAAGGGGGATTAGCGTCCCTATTTTATTTGGGTTTATGATAGCGTATTCTGTCCGCCTTTGCAACAATGGGCGACAACGGGGGGAAGGGGGGATTATCAGCAACCGGCTATCTATAACAGCCTTTCCTGTTCTTCTCCCTGTATGGATATGCCAAAGTGCCTGTAGGCATGGGGAGTAGCCATACGTCCCCGGGGAGTGCGGCTCAGAAATCCCTCCTGGATCAGGAAGGGTTCGTAGACATCTTCAATGGTATCCTTATCCTCGCTGATAGCGGCGGCGATTGTCTCCACACCCACCGGTCCGCCATTGAACTTCTCGATAATGGTGAGCAGGAGCTTTCTATCCATCATGTCAAAACCCCTTTCATCAATCTCCAGCATGGTGAGGGCCTTCCGGGCAACATCCTTTGTTATGACACTGTCTGCCTTTACTTCAGCATAATCCCTGACCCTTCTTAGAAGTCTGTTTGCTATTCTCGGTGTCCCCCTTGACCGGCACGCAATCTCCTCTGCCCCGCTCTCATCGAGATGGACATCCAGGATATTTGCCGACCGCTGGAGTATCTTTTTAAGTTCCTCCGGCTTATAGAAATCGAGTCTTGTGATGATCCCGAATCTGTCCCTCAGGGGAGATGTGAGGTGGCCGCTCCTTGTTGTTGCACCGATCAGAGTAAACCTCGGTATATCCAACTTTATTATCCTTGCACCTGGTCCCTGTCCTATGACGATATCAATCTGGTAATCCTCCATCGCAGGGTAGAGTATCTCCTCAATGGCCGGGTTTAATCTATGGATCTCATCGATAAACAGGACTTCGTATTTTTGCAGGTTGGTCAGGATGGCGGCAAGGTCACCCTGACGTTCTATCGCAGGGCCTGACGTGGCCTTTATGCCTACTCCAAGTTCTCTGGCAATAATATAGGCAAGGGTTGTCTTCCCGAGTCCCGGAGGACCATAGAAGAGCAGATGATCCAGCGCCTCAGAACGTCTCCTGGCCGCCTCTATAAACACTTGCAGGTTCTCTTTTACCTTGTCCTGGCCAATGTACTCGGATAATGTCGGAGGGCGCAGGCTTGCCTCGTAACGTTTCTCTTCCTCGTCTGATTGGGCTGTAATTATACGGTCTTCCATCCTGTCTTCCCTGCAATAACAATTATCCCTTTGCCAGGATCTTCAACGCCTCCCTGATAATCTCCTCGATTGGCGTCTTCCCATTATCCTTCCAAGCCTTCCTGATCGCCTCATGGGCCTGCGCCCTCGGATACCCAAGGTTCATCAGTGCCGAGAGTGCATCGGCTTCAATCCTCGGGTCTGTTCCCCCTTTTTCAGCAGAAGAATTTACCGGGACAAGCTTCTCTTTCAGCTCTAAGACGATCCTGGCCGCTGTCTTTTTCCCTACCCCAGGTATCATGCTCAGCCTCCTGACATCCCCCTGATCCACGATCTCCATCAAATCCGACAAGGAGGGACCAGACATGATATTCAGGCCCATCTTTGGACCAATTCCTGAGATCGTCAGGAGCATCATAAAGAAATCCCTCTCCTCCATACTCAGAAATCCATATAATTGTATAGCGTCTTCCCTCACGTTGGTATAGGTGTGCAGCGTCACCTCTCCCTGAGACGAAGGAAGCTTTGGAAATGTGGAAAGGGGGATAAAGACCTTATACCCCACGCCGTGGACATCAATGACCGTATATTGCGGGGTCTTCATAAGAAGGTGACCACGAAGAAGGGCTATCATATTTCGCTTCGCTCAATGCAAGCACTGCAGCTTTAAATGAAGAACTCTGCAGCAAGCTGCATGGTATCTAAGCAATTTCCCCGTCATTCCTGCGTAAGCAGGAATCCAGACCACTGCAAAACACTGGATTCCCACTTTCGTGGGAATGACAGAAAGAAACCCCGTAGCAAGCTACAGGGGATTAGCAAGTTAAAAATCTCAGAGTGACACATACTTTATTTCTGTACGGCTACCTTCCTGTGAAGATGGCATATCGCCGCAGCAATCGCATCTGCGGCATGATGAGAGTCAACTGGTTTATCAATCTTAAGGATCTGACCTACCATATGCTGTACCTGCTCTTTCGTGGCCGCTCCGTAACCAACGACCGCAAGCTTTATGGCTAACGGGGTATACTCGAATACAGGGATTGCGGCATTCGTGGCGGCTAACATGATGATTCCATTCACCTGTGCCAGTTTGACCACGGTCTGGACATTCCTGGAATAAAACCCCTTCTCGATGATAACGGTATCAGGCTTATAGGACTGTATGAGATTATTGATCTCCGTATAGATCCATTGAAGACGCCTGCACATATCCGCCTTCTGAGGAGGATTAATATTGCCGGAAGTGATGTGAAAGAGGTGGTTATCTTCTTCATCTACCAGACCGAAGCCTGTGACAATAGTTCCAGGGTCTACACCCAATGCCCGCATTGCCACTCCTTGTTTACCGTCCTATCCGCTCCAGCACTTCATCTCTTACATTAAAGTTGGCATAGACGTTCTGCACGTCATCATGGTCTTCAAGGACCTCGATCAACCTTAATACCTGCTCTGTAGTCTTGTCATCAAGATCTATATAATTCTGCGGCAGCATCGTGACCTCTGATGCCGCGATCGGGATACCCGCCTTCTCGATGGCCCCTTTTATCGCCTCAAAATCCCCGGGAGCCGTGATCACCTCAAAGTTGTCCCCATCCTTTCTCATATCCTCTGCCCCGGCCTCCAACACCAGGGCCATCAAGTTATCCTCTCCTATCTTTCCGCCTTCGACAACGATATACCCTTTTTTATCAAACATCCAGGAGACGCACCCCGCCTCACCCATGTTCCCGCCATTTTTGCTCAAGATATGCCTGATCTCCGGGACTGTCCGGTTTTTGTTGTCTGTCATGATCGATATCAAAATGGCTGTCCCTCCGGGACCATATCCTTCAAATACAGCCTCTTCATACGTGACCCCCGGCAGCTCCCCTGTCCCTCTCTGTATGGCCTTCTTGATGTTATCCGCCGGCATGTTTGCCTCTTTGGCCTTTAAGATAACAGTCCGCAGTCTCGGATTCCCGGCAGGGTCTCCCCCCCCAATCCTCGCCGCCACGGTGATCTCTTTGATGACCTTTGTAAATATCTTCCCACGCTTTGCATCTATGGCCATCTTTTTATGTTTCGTTGTAGCCCATTTTGAATGACCAGACATATAAACCTCCTTTTATTCCTTTACATCTATCTCCTTAGGCTCAAAATCCGAGATCAGGATCTCCTTTACCTTGAGTTTGTCCCCTTCTCTGGAAGTCACAACCCTGAGTTTGACATTCAATGCCACATTAAAGATCCCCTCCATGACCGTCTCCGTAATCTTCGAGACCTCAGGGACCGGCCTCCCCAGCTCGACACTCTCCATATCTACCGGTTTCATATGCCCCTTGGGATATCCGCTGTCTGACAGTCCTTCCCTGCCTCCCTCCTGTACCCAGCTCCTTAAGTCCTCTGCATTCTCCCGCGGCATCTCAACCTCGACCGCCGAAGGGGACATTGGCATCAACGGCTCCGGCTGTACCGGTGTCCTCTTCCTGGGCCGTCCGGTCTCGATCATCTCCCTCAAATCCGCTAATACCAGTCTGCTTACAGCCGTTAGTGTCTCCAGGACACCCTCACCGGTCGCTGCAGAAGCGGGAAAAGAGGGGACGCCCCTTGGGTTGAGGCCCTTGTTCAGCACCTCAGCAGAAAGGGTATGGGGAAGGTCTTTCTTATTATATTGGATCACAAAGGGAAAATCATCTAAATTAATGCTATGGTCCGCAAGATTTCTCCTCAGATTGTTTATACTTTCAAGATTGGAGTCCATCATATCTTCCTGCGAGTCTGCAACAAAGACAACGCCATCAGCGCCTTTGAGTACAAGCTTTCTTGTAGCGTTATAGAACACCTGGCCAGGAACCGTATACAGATGAAAACGGATCTTATAGCCTTTTATCTCACCCGCCTCCAGGGGGAAAAAATCAAAAAACAGTGTCCTGTCTCCATAGGTAGGAAGGGTGATCAGTTTACCCTTCTTTTCCGGCACGATCTTTTCATAAACGTGTTTTATATTGGTCGTCTTGCCGGAAAGACCGGGACCATAGTACACGATCTTTGCGTTGATCTCCCTTGAGGTATAGTTGAATAATGCCATAAATAATATAGAAACCCTTCGTTATACTCAGGGTAACGGCGGCCATAAAGATGTTAAACTTTAATGAGGGCCGCAGTTATTCTTACAAAAAAAAGGAAGGGTGTCAACTCAACTTGCCGGGCCGGCAGGAAATGGCCTTAACAAGTGACACCATCGTACAATTTACCGGAACCGGGACACCCAGTCTGACACCCTCTCTGCATACATAACCGTTAAAGTAGTCAACCTCTGTAGGTCTCCCTCTCACAAAATCCTCGTACATGGAGGTATGAAAACCGCGCAGTTTCTGTGTGACGGCGATATGTTCATCCATCAGATCTGCTGAAAGCATGATCCCCTTTCTCTCTGCGACAGACCTGATCTCGTTAAACAGCCCATAGACGATCTCCAAGGCATCCTTTGAATCCAGGATATAGTCAATCGGACCATTAAGAATGACAGTGAGGGGATTAAATACGGCATTCCAGCATAGCTTCTGCCACTTTGCCTTATAGATATCACGGGAGGGTTTGGCTGGTACACCTGCATCCTTAAACATCTTAATGACAGCCTGCAGCCGCTCACTCTCACTCCCATCAAGCTCTCCGATACTTAAAAACCCGGCCCCCTGATGCAAGATCACCCCCGGTTCTTCTGACTTAGCCCCTATGAAGGCAATCCCCCCCAGCACCTGGGCGTGGGGGAACCGCTTCAGGATATCCTCTTCACTGTCAACCCCATTTTGCAGGGGGAGCAGGATACTATCCTCTTTAAGAACAGGTTGAAGGGCATTGAGCACGGCCTCTGTATCATACCGTTTAACCGCGATGATGATGAGGTCGCAGGGGGTCAGCTCTGCCGGACTTGCAGATACCTTGGGGTGGACTGTCCATGTCTCACCCTTGCTCTTTACAATCAGCCCCCTTTTTTGAATGACAGGAAGACTTCTTGGGGTGACAAGATAAGAGACCTGCAGCCCCGCCCTTGCCAAACAAGCGCCGTAATAGCCGCCCACTGCCCCGGCACCCACAATCAAAATGTTCATCACTCTATCCCATCAATCTGCCCATTTGGCCGACACATTCTATCATAACAGCGTCATCTTATGTATTCCATTTTTTTTCCGAAGATAGGTAGGCGATACGTTATATTATTGAAGGGTTAAATTCCTGATAGAAGAGCAGGGACGCCATTCTGGCAAAAAAAACATCTTCAATCCATTAAACATAAATGAACAGTACAGTTAGTGACAACGTCAGGTACATTGAACGTCGGGAATGGCAACTCTGGCTCTTAGCCCTCGTCCTTATCCTCATCTTAAGCACGATTACAATAGGAACCTATTTCTTCCTCCTGGATGATGCCTATCAGAATCTCAATTTAGTGCGTACCATGGCCAACAGGGCCCTGGGTGGACTCTGTGTCCTCATATTCCTCTTCTGCGCCTACATTGTTAATACACGCCGTATATTAGGGAAGATGCGGGACACCCTGGAATACCAGGCCATCCGCGACAACCTGACCGACCTCTATAACCGCCGGTATTTTAAAGACCGGCTGGATCAGGAGATTTCCAGGGCAGGTCAGAATAAATACCTCATGGCCCTTCTGATTTGTGATATTGATCATTTTAAGTTTATTAATGACTCCTGGGGACATCAAGTTGGAGATGAGATGCTGAAGGGAGTAGCCCAGGTCATCAAAGAGGCTACCCGTGGTATGGACCTGGTCGCCCGATGGGGAGGAGATGAGATTGTAGTAGCCCTGGCTAATACGACACGGGAAGGTGTCTCCATTGCAACAGAACGTATTCGAAAGGGTGTCCGGAGGATTGGGGAGAAGGCGCTTATCGATCTGGACATCAGCATGGGAGTTGCCCTATTTCCAGAGCATGGGACCCATTCCGATGATTTGTTGCGCCTGGCAGACAGGGCACTCCATATCTCAAAAAAGAGTGGAGAAAAGATTCATGTAGGCGAAGAGGAATACCATATAAATGAAAAATCTGTCAAGCTGGTGTTTCAGCCTGTCATTGATGTGCGATCTAGCAGAGTTTTTGGTTATGAGGCCTTAGGCCGGGACCCCCAGGGCAAGTTAAACATCCTTGAACTTTTCAAGAGATACCAGGTCATTGGAAAACTTGAGGATCTGAAGTCTCTCTGCTTTAAGATGGCGCTCGACGCTGCAGGGGCGGCTGGCTTACAGAAATTATTTATCAATGTTGATTTTAATATCCTTAGGAACATGAAAGAGATCTCTAAGCCCCAGGATATGGAGGTGATATTGGAGATCTCAGAGAAGGAAGTCCTGGATGATGTGGAAAACCAGTTAAAGATTGCCCAAAGGTGGCGTACCAAAGGATTTAAATTTGCTATCGATGATTTTGGGGCCGGTTTTATCTCCCTCCCTTTCATCGCCCAACTCGTTCCTGAATATATCAAAATAGACCGGTCTACCATCCTGCAATCGGTGTCCTCCCTACAGTTCAGGGAGTTTCTGAAAGACCTCATCCAGGCTATGAGCAATTATTCCACTGAAGGGATCATAGCGGAAGGGATTGAGACAGAACAGGAATTACAGGTCGTTAAGGAATTAGGCCTGGATCTCGTCCAGGGATTCTTATTAGGAAGGCCTCACGAGCTGGCGTAACTCAAAGTCCACAGTCTTTCTTCTAATCTTACTCTAATCTTCACATCTGCATACTGTTTTCATGAGAAAACTGAGTGCAGGGTCTGTGGCAGCAACAACCATAACAGACAGATCAACGATCGTCCATATCCTGAATGTCATTAAATCGATTCAGCAGTCTGAGGGTCATTTTAACTGTTATGGAACCATCGTGAACGTCCCGTGTGGTCATAGCACCTGCCTGTGGAAGACTGACTGCCTTAATACCTCTAAGAAGAAGATCGTGTCATAGACTGGGGAACCGATTTTAGCCTGACCCCACAGCCATGACCCGCGTTGGGTCTTGAGCTATCAGTCCCCGCTGGGCTCGTAATCCACAACCCGGCGTTCTGTACACACCTTTCCTATAAAGTCTACAACCTTTGCATGTTCCGGGTGCTTTCTGTAAACCTCAAGGGCCTGCATATCCTCAAACTCTGAATAGAGCACGATATCGGATGCACTCTCAGACTTCCCCTGGTTCATCCCCACCTCTAAAGATTCGACCTCGTGGATCTTCTCCTTCAGGGATTCCAGGAGGACCTTAAGCTTCACCGCATTCTCCTCCTTACTGCGGCCTTCTGCAAACTCCCTAAGCCTGAACATTACAATATGTTTCAGCATGTTAAAGGCCTCAAGAGGGATTCTACCTGATTGATTCTATTGGTGTCCCCAGGGGGATTTGAACCCCCGTTTGCGCCGTGAAAGGGCGACGTCCTGGGCCGTGCTAGACGATGGGGACGTGATATGATGAGCCGCGATGGATTCGAACCATCGACACCCGCCTTAAAAGGGCGGTGCTCTACCAACTGAGCTAGCGGCCCGTAAATATATAAAGAGATATATTATTATCATCTCACAACCTTTCCTGTCAACCTCTTTTATCTTTTTTATCAGAAATTTCTGTTGACATAGCCCGCAAAATTCACTAAAATTTAATTTCTTGCTAATGGTAAGCAGTAGTAGAAGTGAGCGCTGTTCTTTTTATAACTCCTCGTCCTTTTAAAAACCCTTAATATATTTTTATTTTATAGAGAATGGAAAGGAGAATAACAAGATGGGAGCAAATCTTACCCAAAAGATTATAAAGGAGCATATGGTCTCCGGTAGTATGGAGGCGGGAAAACCTATCTCCATCCGTATCGCCCAGACACTGACCCAGGATGCCACAGGGACTATGGCTTATCTTCAATTTGAGGCGCTTGGGATTCCAATGGTAAAGACAGAGCTGTCGGTAAGCTATGTGGACCACAACATGCTCCAGACAGACTTTATGAATGCAGACGACCATCAATTCCTTCAGACCTTAGCCTCAAAGTTTGGCATCTATTTTTCACGGCCAGGCAATGGCATCTGCCATCAGGTGCACCTGGAGAGGTTCGGGGTGCCTGGAAAGACCCTGCTTGGGTCAGACAGCCATACCCCTACCTCTGGAGGGATCGGCATGATCGCGATCGGTGCAGGCGGCCTGGATGTCGCCCTTGCCATGGGGGGCGAACCTTTTAACCTCAATATGCCAAAGGTCGTCAATGTTAAATTAGCCGGCAGGTTGCAGCCCTTTGTCTCTGCAAAGGACATTATCCTTGAACTGCTGAGGAAGCTCACGGTGAAGGGGGGCGTGGGTAAGATATTTGAGTATACGGGTGAAGGGATAAAGACCCTCTCGGTGCCGGAGCGTGCCACCATCACCAATATGGGTGCAGAACTTGGAGCTACGACGTCACTATTTCCGAGTGATGAGGTCACAAAGGCCTACCTCAAGGCCCAGGGGAGGGAGAATATCTGGAAGGCGTTGGGACCTGACCCCGATGCCTCCTATGATGAGGTGATCGAGATCAATCTCAATGAACTTGAACCCCTCATCGCAAAACCGCATATGCCGGATCAGGTGGTCAAGGTAAGGGATGTTGCAGGAACCCCTGTCCAGCAGGTGGCTATCGGTTCATGCACCAACTCGTCTTATAAAGACATCATGACAGTCGCTGCCATGCTGAAAGGGAAGAGTGTGCACCCAAGTGTAAGCCTCGGATTCTCCCCAGGCTCAAGACAGGTGCTCAACATGATTGCCCAGGCAGGTGCGATGACAGATCTGATCGCCTCAGGCGCAAGGCTCCTCGAGAGCGCATGCGGACCCTGCATCGGGATGGGCTTTGCGCCACCGACAGGCGCAGTCACGATCCGCACCTTCAACAGAAACTTTGAAGGTCGGAGCGGAACAAAGGATGCCAAGGTGTACCTCGCCAGTCCGGAGGTCGCCGCTGCCTGTGCCATTACCGGCAAGATTACAGACCCCAGGGACCTCGGCCTGAAACCAATCACCATCGCGATGCCGGAAAAATTCCTCATCGACGACTCTATGATCATAGCCCCTTCCAAGGAACCGGAGAAGGTAGAGATATTAAGGGGACCGAATATAAAACCGCTCCCCACGAAGAACGCCATGCCGGATGTACTGACAGGCAAAGTGCTTATCAAGGTCGGCGATAACATCACCACAGACCATATTATGCCGGCAGGTGCAAAGGTTCTTCCTCTGCGATCAAACGTACCGGCCATCTCTGAATATGTCTTTGAACGGGTAGACAACACCTTCCCGAAGAGGGCAAAAGAGTGGGGAGGAGGAGTTATTATTGGCGGAACAAATTATGGACAGGGGTCCAGCAGGGAACATGCCGCCCTTGCCCCGATGTATCTTGGGGTGAAGGCTGTGATCACAAAGAACTTTGCAAGAATCCATCTTGCCAACCTTGTAAATTTCGGAATCCTTCCACTGACATTTGTCAATGAGGGTGATTATGATCTCTTTGAACAAGGAGATGAGATCGAGCTGAACGTCAAGGGACTGGACGGCAAGACCCTCATGCTCAGGAATAAGACCAAGGGGAAAGAGGTCCCTGTCACAACACCGCTCTCTCCCAGGGATATCGAGGTAGTCAGGGCAGGGGGTTCCCTGGCCCATGTAAAATCAAGGGCTAAATAGGTATAATCCAGGCTATGATTTTGCCCGGCTCATGGAGGGGGCCAAAGAGGTCAAGTGCTCTGAGTTATAGATCCCTTTACCATTTCCTATCTAAATCTTCCCAAAGTATTACCAGCACAAGGACAATTTATCCATAAATGGTAACAGTTGTTACAGAATCTATATAGTGTATATTATTTATACAAATTAAGGATTTTTTTGCTGTGCGGCACAAATACGACACACAATCTTAAATTGTCCAACAATAACAGTAGATTACATAATATGACCTGTGTCATACCCCTCACCATAGAGATATGGCATATTTAATGCAAATTCCATAGGGTTAGAGACGTTATGGAGGAACCAGAAATGAACGAAATTGTACGAACTTATATTCTGAGCCTTGAGATGCGGTTGCCTCCACAAGACACGATGGCCCTTATACGCAAGATCGTAGGCACTTATAGGGGACTCCCTTTTTATATTCAGCCATTTACAGGAAACGCATAAGAGCATTTCTTTCTCCTACAAGGAGTTATGAGGATGGACAAAATAGAAGAGACACTTAACCTAAGCCCTTTCTTCAAGACACTTTCGCAAGAAGAAAAAACTGATCTCGTCCAGCAACTCCTTGCTGACTTTGCTCACCTTTCTGAGGAGACTAAAGAGGATAATCCCCCCCTCCTTTCATAAAAGAATCTTTCTTTTATAAGAGAAACAGCGTATAATTCCCCTGAAAATTCAAGAAAACATCCCTCGAAGGATTTGTCCCATGATCGTGAAGAGAGATTTCCTGAAAAGTCTGCCGATCTTTTCCGCACTCCCGGACCCTATCCTGGATAAGCTGACTGACAGAGCGGAAGAATTCACCTATAAAAACGGCGAGTATATATTCTATGAAGGAGACCCCCCTGACTGGCTGTGCATCATCAGAGAGGGGAATGTCAAGGCAGTCAAATATCTTGAAGATGGCAAAGAGATCATCCTGCATGTGTTTATGCCAGGGGATATCTTTGGAGAATTGGCCATCCTTGACAGACGTCCCTACCCCGCATCTGCCCAATCCATGGGACACACAAAGATACTCAAGCTTCATTATACCCACTGCCGGGAGATCTGTGAGGATGCGCCGGAGGTCAGGACGAGGCTTATACAGAGTATGGGAGAGAAACAGAGGGGATTTGTAGACCGCCTCGAAACTGCCATGACAACCCGTGTAGAGAAAAGGATTGCGCATATGCTCCTGAAGCTGGCCGGTGCAAGTGACTCTAAAGGGGGTACAAATATCAATCTGCACCTTACCAGGAAAGACATCGCAAACATGGTCGGCACGACCATAGAGACCACTATCCGGATCATGAGCAGGCTTCAGAAGGAAGGCATTATCGAAGGCACCAAGGAGGGGATCACGATACTGCGGCCAGACCTCCTCCGGGAGAAAGGGGGAGAGTACGAGTAATCCTATCGCCCAGGAAAACAGACCAGGAATATGATTTATATCATTGCCTCCAGGTAGTTCATCTATTATCCTCTATCCTCAGGAGGGTACCCACAATGTCACACCCCACAAAAATTACGAAGGAAATGACCGTAAACCAGGTGTTAAAACTATACCCCGCCACCATAGGGATACTAAATCAATTTAACATAGATTCCTGTTGTGGAGGAAACAGGAGCCTTGAACAGGCATCAAGAGAGGATAAGGCAGTGTTAGAAGATCTGCTGTCAAAGCTCAATAGTACCCTCAGCAGATAGTTTTTATAAACAGCGAAAGGAGACTAAAATGCCGGTAGAAAGAAAGGTTGTAGAACTCGATGTAAGGATCATCCCGCCACGGGATAAACACCCCAGAATATTCCAGACCTTTGATTCACTGAACCCAGGGGAGATCTTGCTCATTATCAATGATCACGATCCGAGACCGCTCAGATATCAGTTTGAATTTGAGAGGCCGGGCAAGTACGGCTGGAAATATCTCGAAGAAGGTCCGGAGGTGTGGAAGGTGGAGATCGCAAGACTATGAAAGGAGAGGAGAACGTAATGACTACAGGCCAGAAGGATTTCTCAAGGAAAAGCATGGTGGATCTGGATGTCAGGCCCGAGGTTGAGTCAGGCAGTGATCCATTCAAGTCCATAATGACAGCAATCGGCAATCTCAAAGAAGGTGAAGGATTGCATCTGATCAACCTATTTGAACCGGTCCCGCTGTACACGGTCATGAAAATGAAGGGGTTTAACCATTCGACAGAGTGCATCGGCGGGGTATGGCACATCTACTTTTTTAAAGAGACGGGAGCTCAGGTTCCTCAGGGAGAACCATCCCAAAGCACAGGTCCCCGGACCATCGAGATTGACGTCCGTGGACTTGAACCGCCTGAACCGATGGTCAGGATCATCGAGACCCTTCCTCAGGTAGGTCAAGGCACTGTGCTCCTTGTGCATCACCACCGTGAACCAGTAATGCTCTATGACAAGCTTGAACACCTCGGCTATGAGGCCGCTACAGAAAAGGTATCTGAAGGATATTATAAGGTCAGGATTACAAGGAAGGGTTAAAGGTTCAACGCATATCATGAGCACCCCATTTTCAGGAAATCTAACAACCCCGTATACGCCCCCATTTAAGGTAGTGCGACAATATTTCATCGTCGCTACAATCGCCTTCATCCTCTTAAACGGCTTGATGCTCTTTAGCTATCAATATATTCAGGGTTATCATTTTCAGCCCCGGCTCTTAGCCTTCGTTCATATAGGGGTCCTGGGCTGGGCTACTATGATTATCATGGGGGCCATGACTCAGCTTGTGCCCGTTATTCTGGAGACCTCCCTGTACAGCGTCAGGATAGCCCGGTGGGGATTGTGGTTATATCTGGCAGGCGTCGCCGGGATTACGGGTCATTTCTGGCTGCTGGCCGGAGGAGCAGGAGGAATGGCCTCAGTAGCCATCACAGCCTTTCTGGCCATCATCCTCTTTGTGGCCAATATAGGGCTTACCTTGCGTAAGGTAAAGACCATGAATATCACGGTAGTCCATATTATCGCTGCAATCCTCTATCTGGCCACCGTGGCCACCTTTGGCCTTCTGCTTGGACTTAATCTCAGCTTCTCCTTTCTCAAGGGAAATCATCTGAATTATCTTGCGCTGCACGCTGCTATCGGTTTTGCAGGCTGGTTCTCTATGGTCATTATGGGGGTCTCCTACAAACTCCTCCCGATGTTCTCCCTCTCTTACACGTACCGCACATGGCCGGGATGGACGGCGTTTTGGCTTGTCAATATCGGCATCCTGGGAATCATCGTCGAATTTATCCTGGGGAACCCCTTCTATAGCGCTGTCCTGATCGCAGCAGGTCTCTTCCTGTTTTCTTATCAGGTGTGGCTCATCATGGCAGGAAGGATGAGAAAAACATTAGACCTCGGGCTGCGTCACACCATGCTTGCCTATGGTTACCTGCCCATTACAACACTCCTCGGACTCTACATTGCGCTCAGTCATGGGATACCTGTTATCCGGCAAAGGGCGATATTGATATTTGGTTTTGCCGTGATATTCGGCTGCATTACCTTCCTGGTCATCGGGATGATGTATAAGATCGTCCCCTTCCTCGTCTGGTTCCATAAATACAGTGACAAGGTAGGGAAGGAAAAGGTCCCCCTCTTGAAAGACATGTTTTCCGAGAGGATCGGTCATATACACTTCTGGCTGAGTAATATCGGGGTGCCGGTCGTAATGGGAGGTCTTTTCATCGAGAACCAGGTTATCGTGGCCATAGGGTTGACGATCACATTTATCTCTTCACTCTTATTCGGATATAATATGTTTACAGTCTTTACAAAAAGGCAGGGATGACATGGTATCAGAAAAACTCATACTGACCGCATTAAAACACGTCTTAGACCCTGAGATTGGCGTTAATATAGTAGACCTTGGTTTAGTCTATGAGGTCAAGGTGGGGAACGGGGACGTCTATATCCAGATGACCATGACCACCCCAGGGTGTCCCCTCCACGAGAGCATATCCAAAGGGGCAGAAGAGGCCGTAAGACAGCTCCCCGGGGTAGAAAATGTCAAGGTTGATCTGGTTTGGGAACCGGCCTGGACCCCTGAGAGGATGAGCGACTGGGCCAAAAAACAATTAGGCTGGAAATAAAAAAAATTTACATCCCTGACAAAACCTGCTATATTTCCGTTCAGAAACTACCGATAAAAAATACACCCAAAAGCAGCAACATCAAGTCATCTCATCCAAGGATAGAAATAAAACTTTAATAAAGGAGGGGTCCTATGAAAAAGCAGAGTTGTATTCTGGCATTTCTGTTCTTCTTCATTGTAGTTGCCTCATTAGCCTTGCCAAAAAGCGCCCAGGCAATCCCGGCATTTGCACGGCAGACAGGGATGGCCTGCTCGACCTGCCACTTCCAGCACTTTCCTGCATTGAACGCCTTTGGCCGCTACTTCAAGGCAGGAGGCTACACCATGGTGGGGGGAGAGAGCATGGTGGAAGGGGACATGCTCTCTCTGCCAAGCACCCTTAATGCCTCCATAGTATTGAAGGTACGGTATCAAAAAACGAATGGAGATGACGATAGCTCCGGAACCAATAAAGGGGAACTCCAATTTCCGGATGAGGCCGCCCTCTTCCTCGGAGGCCGTATCGGTGAACATATGGGGTTTGCCTATGAGATGGGACTCAACGGCGAAGGTTTTGACAACTTTACCTCCTTTAAGATGCCCTTTGTTTATGACGTCATGGGGGCAAAGGTGAGTGTGATCCCCTTTAATACCGATGGCCTCGGGGCCGCTTTTGGTTTCGAGCTTCTCAATACCGGGGCAGTCCGGAATATCCGTACTCTGGAACACAGAAAGGATATCTCCGCCCAGCAATATCTCGGGACAGCTACAGCAGCCGAAGGGATCGCCTTTGTGGCCGCCAACAATCTGGGCTTTATCAATTACAGCCTCTGGGCCCCTTCCCATACAGCGAAAGATGTTGGGCCGATGTCCCAGTATCTCCGTGTGGCCACTACCCCGACAGTTGGAGGCTGGGACCTAGGCGGCGGGGTCCAGTGGTGGGGAGGAACGACTTCATTAGGGACTGCGGATGCAGCCGGCCTTTCTGCCGGGGCTCATCAGACCCATGCCTGGGTCATAGATGCACAGGCTCAAGGGATTATAAGGTCCCTGCCCCTGGGGGTTTATCTTACCTATGGGAGTGCGGAAAAGTCCAAGGCTGGAGAACCCGAAAACCTCTTTAACTCTAATACAGATGACAAGACAGCCCTGTCAGTCAGTGCAGAGCTGGGGGTCCTTCCAGGCAGGGCTACTGTATCTCTCGGCTATCGTACAGCCGATACAGGGGCCGCATCAGACAACAAAGATAATGGCCTGGTCCTCGGGGCCACCTACCAGTTTGCACAGAATGTCCAGCTGCAGCTTAACCACTCCAGCTATGGCGGTGATTACTATGACCTCCCGGCAAATAATGAGGACGCTGAGGGGGACCAGCTCACCACATTGATGCTCTTTACAGCATTTTAAAGCCAGGTAACGCGGGACATAGCAAAAAGGGGACAGATTTATTTTCCGGTATCGTACCGGAAAATAAATCTGATAATCATATAAAAGGCACCTCCTTAGCATACCGGATTAATTATCTGGTATGCTTGGGGAAATAAACCAATATTAACCCAGGAGGTGCCTTATGAAATTGTACGTGGCTTTTGATCTTCATGCAA
>JACRHF010000003.1 GCA_016217665.1 Nitrospirota bacterium
AAACCGGACCTAAGGGCATTATCCCTCCTTTTCAAACTAAAGGACAGAAAGGATGACACGATACTCAGGGCCTTAGCCGATGAACTGGAGAAGGAAGGGATCGTGATCCGGGAGGCAACAGCCTATGTCAAATCCATCCTCGCAGGGGATGAGGTATTGACCCGGCGCACCCCTTCTGAAGAGGAGTGGCGTGATATAGCGTTCGGGATGAAGATCGCGAAAGAGATAGGACGTCTGGACATCGGCCAGTGTATTGTGGTGAAAAACTGCGCCGTACTTGCTGTTGAGGCGATTGAAGGCACGGATGAGGCGATACGCCGCGGCGGACGGCTCGCAAACGGCGGAGCGGTCGTGGTGAAGATCTGCAAACCGGGACAGGATATCCGCTTTGATCTTCCGACTATCGGTCCCGGCACCATAGAGACCATGAAGGAGGTTGCAGCACGGATCCTTGCTGTGGAGGCAGGCATGACCGTGGTGATTGACAGAGAGGTGATGATAAAATCTGCTGATGCGGCCGGGATTACCGTGGTGGGCATTGAGGGCGGGGAGAATCCCCCCCTTTAGAAAAGGGGGGCAAGAGGGGATTTGATCAAGGACCTTCAGATGACAAATAATAAGATCAAGATGGGCGTTGTCGGCGTGGGATACCTCGGGGAACACCATGCCCGGATCTATTCATCGATGGATCAGGTTGAACTTGTAGGCGTGGCAGACATCGATGCCGGAAGGGCCGATCATATTGCGGCCAAATACACGACTAAGGCATTCCATGATTACAGAGAATTGTTCGGCAAGGCAGAGGCCGTCAGCATTGCTGTGCCTACGGTCCTGCACTACCCTGTCGCCCTCGACTTTATCAGACAGAACACAGATGTCCTTATCGAAAAACCCGTGACCACCACGGTCGAAGAGGCCGAGTCCCTTATCCGGGAGGCGGCCATGCGGAATGTGCTGGTCCAGGTGGGGCATATCGAGCGCTTTAACACCGCATTCAGAACCCTGTGTACTTATCTGCATCATCCCAGATTCATCGAGGCCCACAGAATCGGCCCCTATGTAGGGCGCGGGATTGATGTGGACGTGATCCTGGACCTCATGATTCATGATATTGATATCATCCTCTCCATCGTGAAGTCTGAACTTGTGGACCTGCGGGCAGTCGGTATCCCGGTACTGACGAATCATATCGATATCGCCAATGTCCGTCTGGAATTTGCCGATGGGTGCATTGCAAACCTCACGGCAAGCCGCGTCTCGGGTGAGAAGATGCGCAAGATCAGGATATTTCAGTCAGACACATACATCTCCCTTGATTATGGCCGGCAGAGCATGGCCATCTTCAGACGGATTATGGAAAATGGCATCCCAAAGATTGTTAGTGAAGAGATCAGTTTGGAGAGAGAGGAACCCCTTCAGGTTGAACTCACGGCATTTGTTGAGGCAGTCCGGAACCGGACTCAGCCGCTGGTCACAGGCATGGACGGGATCGAAGCCCTGAAGATTGCCCTGCGGATTATTGAGGATGCCAAAAAGCGGGGAATTCAATAGGTGGCGCTGAAAAACGCCCATCTGCGGCGTCAGGACATCAGATTTGAGTCTCAACGTACAGGAAGTACGCCTCGACTCAAATCTGATGTCCTTCCTTGCATCTGGACGTTTTTGAGCGCCACCGTGAACTTTAGCAGATTATGAAACGGGTTTTAATGATCGCCGGAGAGACCTCCGGGGATATCTATGGGGCGGAACTGGCAAGGCACTTGTATAAGCTCACCCCTTTATCGCTTACAGGGATCGGAGGGAAGAGGATGAGGGAGGCTGGTGTGGACATCCTCTATGATTCCTCGGAGATCAGTGTGGTGGGCCTATCAGAGATCCTGCCACGGCTGAGGGCCATCATCCGGGCCTACCGGATCGTGACAGGTCTTATCAAATCCCGCAGTACAGACTTCGTGATCCTGATCGACTATCCGGGCTTCAATATACGGGTCGCCGGAGTGGCTAAGAGATGCGGCATACCGGTCGTCTATTATATCAGTCCACAGATATGGGCATGGAAAAAAGGGAGGCTGCGCCTCCTGGCCCAAAGGGTAAAAAAGATGATCGTGATACTCCCCTTTGAAGAGGCGATTTACAAGGAGGCCGGGGTGGATTGCTCCTTTATCGGTCATCCTCTGGTCGACGAGGTCCTGAATACAAGACCATTGGGAGAAACCATTCATAAATATGGCATCGACAAAGACCAGCCAGTGATCGGTCTCTTCCCGGGGAGCCGTATTGGAGAGGTCAACGCCCTCCTCCCTGATATTCTTGAAGCAGCCAGGATCCTGAAGGATGACAATCCTCAGATCCGCTTCGTCATGGCCGTGGCAGACTCTCTCGATTTTCAACAGATCCATGAGGCCATCTCCAGGAGTTCACTGGATGTCAAAATGGATATTAAAATAATCAAGGGGGAGGCCAACGATGTGCTCAATATATGCGACATCATCATAGCCGCATCAGGGACGATCACATTGCAGGCCGCCCTGCTTGAAAAACCCATGGTGATTTTATACAAACTCTCTCCCATCACCCATGCGATTGCCAGGTTACTGGTACAGATCAATCACATCGGTCTTGTTAATATATTAGCCGGAAGAAGGATCGTACCGGAATTGCTCCAGAGAGAGGTTACCCCGGACAGGATAGCAGCGGAGGTAAAGAAGATGCTGTATGACAAGGATTACTATGCCAGGATTAAAAAGGATCTCTACGATGTGAAGATTACGCTGGGTCCACCTGGCGCCTCTGAAAGGGTTGCCAGGGTCATTGCAGGGATGTTATAGAGCAGTGAAGGGTGGGGTCGTAGTCCCTTCGCTCCTGGCCTTCGCAGTTGACCTGTCTAAGGACTCGCAGGCGGGGAAGCCTTTCAGCCTCTAAAGGGCTGGCTTTTTTCGCTTCGCTCAATGCAAGCAGTGCCCTCCGCCTGCTCGCCTTGACAGGTGCCCAACTGCTCCGGCAAGTCGCTCAGGGACTACGACCCCACCATTGACTGAGAGGTTACAAAAGGTTATGCATGTATAAACGTCTCCTGAAATATGTCAAACCTTACTGGACACGGGTCCTGATCGCATTCCTCTGCGCCCTTGGGGTCTCAGGGACAACGGCGGCAGCAGCCTGGTTAGTGCAGCCTGCCTTAGACAATATTTTCATCAAAAGGGATTTGCAGATGCTGGTCCTCGTCCCTTTTGTCATCCTCGTCATATACCTTGTCAAAGGGATATGCAACTATGCTCAGGCCTATATCATGCGGGATGTCGGAAACAGGGCCATTATGGATATCCGTAATGACCTGTATGCCCATACGGCCGTCATGCCCATGCGGTTCTTCACACAGCAATCCACTGGCAAGCTGATGTCAAGGATCCTCAATGACGTCAATCTCATAAACAACGCGGTATCCACCTCTATCAAGGACCTGATCCAGAATGTTGTTACGGCAATCGCCCTGACCGGCGTCGTGTTTTACCGGGACGCGAGGCTTGCAGTTATTGCCTGCATTGCCTTACCCTTTGCCTACTATCCCCTCGTAAGGCTCGGGAAAAAATTACGTCATATCAGCAAAAAGGGACAGGAAGAGATCTCCGGGATTAGCTCGATACTCCATGAGACCTTCACAGCGACCTCTGTTCTCAAATCCTTTGGGATGGAGGCCAGAGAGATCGAAAGGTTTAAAGACAAAAACAATAAATTGTTCAAGGTGACGATGAAGGGGGTCAAATATGCAGAGATCCCTACCCCGCTCATGGAGTTCATTGGCGCTGTTGCCGTATCCCTCATCATCTGGTACGGCGGTTATCAGGTGATACACGGTATCTCAACCCCGGGGACGTTCTTCTCCTTTCTGACGGCATTGATCATGATGTACAGTCCCCTGAAGACCCTCACCCGGATCAATGTATCCATCCAGCAGTCCCTTGCCGCGGCAGAGAGGATATTCGCCATTCTGGATATGGATACAGAACATGTATTTGACAAGGGGACAAGAGAACTCACCGGTGTAAAGCAGAAGATAGAATTCAGGGATATCTGTTTCAAATACGACACGGGATCTAAAGATGTCCTGTCTCATATAAACTTTGAGGCCGTCAGCGGCCAGGTGGTTGCCATTGTCGGCGGGAGCGGGGGCGGGAAGACGACGATAGGAAACCTGCTGCTCCGTTTTTACGAACCCACTTCAGGGGTGATCACCATTGACCACACGGATATCAGGGATTTCACCCTGGCCTCCCTGCGGAGACAGATAGGGATTGTAAGCCAGGACGTGATATTATTTAATGATACCGTGCTCAACAATATCACCTATGGCCAGAAAGAGGCCAGCATGGAGCAGATTATCTATGCCGCAACGCAGGCCTACGCGCACGACTTTATCGTGAAGATGCCCGAGGGTTACAACACACTCATCGGTGAAAAAGGGAGCAAGATGTCCGGGGGGGAAAAACAACGCATCGCGATCGCACGGGCAATCCTCAAGAACCCGCCCATCCTGATATTGGATGAGGCCACCTCTTCGTTAGATACAGAGTCAGAGCATATCATACAGATGGCCCTGGGCAACCTCATGAAGGGCCGGACCACATTCGTCATTGCCCACAGATTCTCCACCATCAGGAATGCAGACATCATCATTGCCATTGATAACGGCAGGATCGTTGAGATGGGAAGGCATGAGGATCTGATGGAAAAAAGGGGTCTCTATAAAAGGCTGTATGACATGCAGTTTGCTGAGAGAAATAGCTGACGATATTTTTACCGGCCATGTTGACACTCCTTTCACATATCTACCGGATTACAGGATTGATCCGGATGAAGTTATATGAAACAGGGATTCTTAGGACAAAACGACTCCCCTGCCCTGTAATCTGTGTCGGCAATATTACGACAGGCGGGACCGGCAAGACACCGGCCGTCATTGCCCTGGCCAGGTTGCTTCAGGGTGCAAATTCCCCCTCACCCCCCTTTACTAAAGGGGGGATGGGGGGATTCGATCGCATAGCCATACTAACCCGGGGCTACATGAGAAAATCCACAGAACCTATCCTGGCGGTCAACGACGGCAATCAAATCCTCTCCTCCCCGCAGGATGCCGGGGATGAGCCTTATCTGATCGCCTCTTCACTCAAGGGGATCCCGGTGATCGTCGGAAAGGACAGGTACCGTTCCGGTCAATACGCCATCGAACATTTCGGTGCGAACCTGTTTATCCTCGACGATGGTTATCAGCATATCCGGCTCCACAGGGATCTCAATATCCTGTTGATCGATGCCACGAACCCTTGGGGTAACGGGCATCTGCTGCCGAAAGGGATCCTGAGAGAACCCCTCTCGGCCCTAAGGCGGGCAAATGGTATGATCATCAGCAGGGCCAATGAAGGCGATGCAGCGGGTGCTGAACGGCTGATTCGCTCCTATAACAGAGAGTCTCCTGTATTCTACGCGTACTATAGACCTGTAGACATCGCCGATTTGAGGGGTCACACCCTGGGACTCCCTTACATCAAAGGAAAGTCCCTTCTCCTGTTTTCCGGCATCGCAAATCCACATTCCTTTAGAAATAGTATTGCAAATCTGGGAGGGGGGATAAAGGGGGAGTTTATATTCCCTGATCACCACTGGTATACAGACAAGGATATCGAAAACATACGAAATGAGGCGACGAGGCTGTCGGCAGACGCCGTGATTACCACGGAGAAGGATGCCGTCCGTCTCACAGATACCCATACCCTGACGGATATCAAGAACAAGCTCAATATCCTTGCACTTCAGGTAGAGATGGAGATTGACAAGGGGTTCGGAGAATGGGTCCTTGAGAGGTTAGGGCTGAGAGGACAGGGTGGGAAAGAAGAATAAGAAAAAGCGGCCGTGGTCTGGATATCTTGAATACCTTGCTGTCCTTTGCCTTGTAAGGTTTGTCTCTCTGCTCTCTTACAAGCTGGCCTCGGATATTGGGGGGCTCCTGGGGCGCATCACCTATTTTGGAGATGCGCGGCACAGGCATGTCACCCTGAAGAATCTGCAGAGGGCCTTTCCGGAAAGGGGGGCAAAGAGTATCACGCTCATCGCAAGGAAGGCCTTTGAGAACATCGGGAGGTCTGCAGGGGAGTTCATCTATATTGCAACCCGCAGGCCACAGGTCCTGCTGCCTTCCCTCTATGAGTGGGTTACCATAGAGGGAAGGACGAACCTTGATAAGGCAGCAGAACGTGGGAAGGGGGTCATTTATCTCACGGCACATTTTGGAAACTGGGAGCTCCTTGGGCTAGCCTTAGGGGCAAACGGTTACCCCCTCAATGTCATCGTGCGGCCCTTGGACAACCCAAGGATTGACCGGCTCCTGACATCCTTCAGGAGTATCACAGGGGCCATGATGGTCCCCAAGAAGGGAGCATTGAAGGAGATCCTCAAACGACTCAGAAATGGGGAGGGTCTTGGAATCCTGATTGATCAAAACACTTCAAGGGACGAAGGGGTGTTTGTTGATTTTTTCGGGTATCCGGCGGCAACCAGCAAGGGGCTCGCCCTGATGGGCATAAAAACAGAGACACCGGTCCTGCCGATCCTCCTCATCAGGGAGGGTAAATACAAACACCGCTTAGTCTACGGCCAGGAAATTCCCATACACAAAAGCGGAGATACAGGAAGAGATGTGGTCTTAAATACAGGGAACTTTACGCAGGTCGTAGAGTCCTATATCAGGAGATATCCGGAACAATGGTTCTGGATGCATCAGAGATGGAAGACAAGACCAATAGAGACAGAAGGGAAGTTAGAAGTTAGAAGTTAGAAGTTAGAAGTTAGAAACAGAGGCAAGAGGCAAGAGGCAAGAGGCAAGAAGGCGGGAAAAGATTTGATAGATAAGATTCAAATAAAAAAGATCCTCATTGTTCTTCCTAACTGGATCGGCGATGCCGTGATGTCGGTCCCGGCAATCTCTCAGATAAGAGAGAGATTCCCTTCTGCCAGGATCACTATCATAGGGCTTTCACATATCAGCGAACTTTTCTATGAGGGTCCCTATGTGGATGAGATACGGGTGTACAAAAAAGATTTCCCCTCTAATAAAGGGGGATTAAGGGGGATTTGGGGGATGGGTGGATTAACAGCCACAGGCCTTAGCCTGCGCTCTGAAAAATTTGACATGGTCCTCCTCCTCCCGAACTCCTTCAGGTCTGCCCTCTTAGTCCATCTTGCAGGCATTCCGCTCCGGTGCGGTTATAATAGAGACGCAAGAGGACTCCTGCTGAATAGGCCGGTACGATTTACCCCTCAAATAAAAAAACTTCATCAGGTGGAGTATTATCTTCATTTGGCAAGATCGATTGAAGAGAATAGGCGGGACAGGAATGTCCCGCCTATCGACTTTAGTCCCCCTATTTCCCCCTCTAATAAAGGGGGAAATAGGGGGATTTGGGGGATGGGGGCATTGCTATTCCTATCCCAGGAAGAGATCCAACAGGCAAAAGAGACCCTCGGCAAAAACCAGATTACCCCGGAGGACCTTCTGATCGGCATTAACCCCGGTGCGGCGTATGGGTCTTCCAAACGATGGTATCCGGAACGCTTCAGTCAGGTCGCCGCTGCCCTTGACAAGAAATACCATGCAAAGATCATCCTCTTTGGGGGACCGGGTGAGAGGGATATTGCGGAAGAGATCGTCAGGACTTCAGGACCTTCGCTCCTCAACATGGCCGGACAGACCACGATCCGCGGGCTCATGGCCCTTCTCAGTCAATGCAGGCTCCTGATCGCAAGCGATTCAGGCCCCATGCACATCGCAGCAGCCCTGGGAGTGCCGGTGGTGGCTATATTCGGATCCACAGATCCGGCGCTGACCACCCCCATTGGAACAGGCCATGTTGTTATCAGGAAAACCGTCCCCTGCAGCCCCTGTTTCCGCAGAGAGTGCCCGACAGATCTGATGTGTATGGATTTAATCCAGGTGGAAGATGTGCTTGGGGGTGTTGAGAAAATCCTTGGCCGGTGAACGCCGGTAATCATGGGCACAAAGGGGCATGAAAATGTCAATCATGTCATCCTGAACTTGTTTCAGGATCTCAAACGTAGCAAGGTTAGGAGATCCCGAAACGAGTTCGGGATGACAATGGGGCATGACGGGGAGACGGTATTTTCAGATGAAAAAAATCGCTGTATTCATAGACCGTGACGGAACGATCAACGAGGAAACTGGCTATGTGGACAGCCTTGATAAATTCCGCCTCCTTCCCGGGGTAACTGACGCCATCAGAGCACTCAATCAAAACGATATCCCGGCTATCCTGATTACCAACCAGTCAGGCATTGCACGTGGATACTTTACAACAGACTTTCTCAAGGCCCTCCATGAAAAGATGCACAGGGAACTTGAAAAAAATGGTTGCAGATTGGATGGTATCTATCTATGTCCACACCACCCGGATGAGGATTGCGCCTGCCGGAAACCAAAACCAGGGATGCTCCTGAGGGCTGCAAGAGAGAAAGGGATAGGACTCCACAACTCCTATGTCATAGGAGACAAAATTATAGATGTTGAGCTGGCCCACCGTGTTGGGGCAAAGGGGATCCTTGTCCTTACAGGGTATGGGGCAGAAGAGCTTAGAAACCATCCCCCTATTTCCCCCTTTACTAAAGGGGGAAATAGGGGGATGGGGGGATGGGTCATCCCTGTGGGGACAGAATTGAATTCTGTCCCCGACCATGTAGCGGCCAATCTGTATGAGGCAGTAACCTGGATATTAGGACAGGTGGCAGGTAGCAGTGAGCAGGCAGGAGGAGAAAATAGCCAGAGATTCCAATCTCCTGCTACCCGCTACCTGCTACCCGCTACCTCAAAACGGATCCTCATTGTTAAGCCGAGCTCTCTCGGAGATATTATCCACAGCCTCCCGGTACTGTGGGAATTAAGACGCCTCTATCCGGAGGCCTATATAGGCTGGGTGGTGAAGGAGGTGTGGAAAGATATTATTGCTGACAATCCCCTCCTTGATGAGATCATAGTACTAAAGAAGGGTGTCAGAGGTTTTTTCTCTGCGATCCGGCATATCCACGATTCAGGATATGACACGGTGATAGACCTCCAGGGATTATTCCGCAGCGGCGCCATCAGTCTATTGTCAGGGGCCTCTGAGAGAATAGGCTTTTCGAATGCCAGGGAACTTGCCTGTCTGTTATATAATCATAAGGTCACAGTGCCGCCAGGGACGATACACGCCGTTGACAGGTATCTGCTGGCTATCGAAAAACTGCTTTCATCCCAAGACCCTCTTAATCCCCCTGAATCCCCCCGTACCCCCCTTTTGAAAAGGGGGGTAAATTTCCCCTTGTATGTCGATATTGAGGATGCAAAATGGGTTAAAGATTTTCTCCGTGCGAATAATCTCTCTAATGCCGGGCCTATCATTGCTGTAAACCCCTTTGCACGATGGGAGAAAAAGCGCTGGCCCATATCCTCATATGCTGCCTTAATAAACCAATTGATTCAGGAATTGAAAGCAGGTATAATCATCTTGGGCGGCAAAGAGGATATTCCCCTTGCCGAAGAGATATCCTCTCTTGTCGCCGGCAGACCTGCGGTTGCTGCAGGAAAGACATCATTAAAGACACTGACGGCCTTACTGGAGAGGGTGGACCTCCTGGTCACCAATGATTCAGGGCCGATGCATATCGCAGCGGCCTTAGGGACACCCGTCATAGCCCTGTTTGGTCCAACCAATCCGGGGTTGACCGGGCCTTATGGCAAGGGCCATATTGTCATCAGGCAAGAGATGGAATGCAGCCCATGCCTCAGAAGGCCGTGCCTCCATGGAAGACCTCTTTGCATGGAGGCGATTACGATAGAAGAAGTGATGGAAGCAGTTAAAGCTAAATTAGAGAGTAGTGATGGCGTCCTAAAAAGTCGTCATTCCCGCTTACGCGGGAATGACGGTAGTTAGCGGAATTTTCAGGTAAATAGTGAAAATCATTCATGGAGGATTATTATGGGAATCAGCAAAGAGTTGCTGGAAATACTTGCCTGCCCTAAGTGCAAGGGGGATATCCATCTTACTGAAAAGGGAGACGGCCTTGTCTGTGATTCATGCAAACTGGCCTATCCTATCAAGGATGATATCCCGGTGATGCTAATCGATGAGGCCGTAAAGATTTAGCCGCATGAATAAACCTTTAGATTTCTTACGACGTATGATAGGGCGTCACAGGATTATATTGAGCATTATTATAGGATCAATATTTTTATATCTTGCAACACCCACACGAACCGCCATCTTGACAGGTGTCCCTTTTATCCTCCTGGGAGAGATCATCAGGACATGGGCTTCAGGCTTTATCAAAAAGGACAGAGAGCTTGCGCAGGGAGGTCCGTACGCATTCACCAGAAATCCCCTGTACCTCGGCAACTTCCTGATCGGCGCTGGCTTTAGTATTATGGCCAATAACATCGCCCTTTTCGTCCTTTTCCTCACCACATTCTCCATTGTCTATGGGTCCACAATAAAAAATGAGGAGAGAAACCTGTTGGCTAAATTTGGCGATTCCTATATTGCATACAAGAGCAAAGTTCCTGTCTTTTTCCCTCTTAGAATAATCCCCCTTTGTCCCCCTTTAGGAAAGGGGGATATAGGGGGATTTGCAGCTCGGAGGGATTTCAGCCTTGACTTTGACTGGCATCTGGTCAAACGCCACCGGGAACATCACACATGGCTGGGAATCGCAGGATGCCTTATGGTGTTTATACTGAAGGTATCGTTCTCAGCATGAAGATCATGATCATAGGCGCCGGAGGCCAGTTGGGCAGTGAATTAGTGAACATCCTGCAGGATGACACCCTGATTCCTCTGACGCATATTGATATCGAGATGACTAACCCGGATCAGGTCAATGACATCCTCTCCTCGAACATGCCGGATGTGGTCATCAATAGCTCTGCCTATCACCGGGTGGATGATTGCGAGGATAACATTGACAAGAGTTTTTCAGTGAATGCCTATGCCGTCCGGACTCTTGCGAAGATATGCTCTGAACTTCGCACAGTCCTTGTCAATTTCAGCACCGATTATGTGTTCGGGGGGGAGAAACACACACCCTATACTGAAGACGACATGCCAAACCCGCTGAGTGTCTACGCCGTCTCAAAACTTGCGGGTGAGTATTTCGCCAGGAACAATTGCCAGCGTCATTTTGTCATCAGGACGTGCGGCCTGTATGGCGCCAAAGGAATCAGCGGCAAGGGGGGGAATTTCGTAGAGTTGATGCTGAGGCTTGCAAGGGAGAAAAGGCCCCTCCAGGTGGTGGCAGATCAGATCGTCACGCCGACCTATGCAAAGGAGCTTGCCGTAAAGGTCTCACAACTTATTAGAACGGATCACTATGGACTCTATCACATGACCAATAACGGCGGCTGCTCATGGTATGAATTTGCCAGGACTGTGTTCGATCTGACAGGGATCAAGGCCAACCTCTCCCCCACGACCTCTGAGGAATACGGGGCGAAGGCTAAGAGACCCGCTTATTCAGTGCTTGAGAACAGAAACCTGAAACGGCTTGATCTCGATGACATGAGACCCTGGAGAGAGGCATTGACAGAGTATCTCTCAGAGAAAGGATATATTTAAAGCAAAATATCCCCCTTTACTCAAGGGGGATTAAGGGGGATATTGGCAGGAATGGAAAATAGGGTAGATTTGAACAAGACAGTCACAGGCGAGACAATAGAAAAATATGAGAAGAAAAAGAGACACTACCAGAGTGACTCTGTTGCCTCAAAGTACGATGACATCCGTTTTACCAAACGATCCCACCGGCTGAGGAACAAACGGAAGCTTGATGCGGTTCAGAAGGCCATTTCAACAGCAAGAGACCTTGGATGGGAGATAAAGAGTGTCCTCGATATCCCCTGCGGTACCGGGAGGATGTTTCCGCTTTTTCTGAATAATAAAATCACCTTTAACGGTGCTGATCTCTCCGGAGAGATGATGAAAGTGGCGAAGAAAAGATTTGGCCAATCCGGTCTGATGCAAGGCATGGTCCGATGTGATGCTGAGAATCTCCCATTTAAAAGCAAGTCCATTGATTCCGTTGTCAGCATCAGATTCATGTTCCACATACCGGAATCCGTCAGGCACAATATACTCCGTGAGATGACCCGTATCAGCAAGAGCTGCCTGATCATAGATTACCGGCATTGCTACACGCTCAAGTACTGGATCAAAAAATCACTGAACACCCTCGGTATCGGCAAGCCGCCCTCCTATCGTTTCTCCGTAAAAGACTTGCACAATGAACTCAATTCTGCCGGTATAACCATAGTCAAGGTATTTCCTACCCTGCGTCTGTTCTCTGATAAATGGGTCGTTCTGTGTAAGGCAAAATAGTCTTATGGTAAAATTGTCCGGTTTCACATTCATTCGAAATGCCGTCTCACTCGATTATCCGGTGGTAGAGAGTATATCCTCCATCCTGCCGATTGTTGATGAATTCATCGTAAACATCGGCCCGGATAACGATGGGACAACAGAATTAATACACTCAATCGGGAGCCCCAAGGTAAAGATAATTCATAGCCAGTGGAATCCCAATCTGACCACCGGAGCTTATATCTATGCCCAGCAGACCAACATCGCCCTCTTTAACTGTACCGGTAAATGGGCATTCTATCTTCAGGCAGATGAGGTGATACACCATGATGACCTCCCTGCTATCCTGTCGTATGTTGACCAATATATCGATGATGACAGGGTTGATGGACTTGCATTCACTGAGCTGAGCTTCTGGGGGGACTACAGGACGGTCGTTAATGTCTATCCTCAGCATAAACGGAGGCGTTGCCGGATTATCAAACCCCATCATTTTGTTCTCTCCAGAGGGGATGCAGCCGGTTTTACCGTGCATCCGAAATACAAAGAATCAGGGCGGAAGCTCAGGGTCATTGATACAGGGATCCGGTTGTTTCACTACGGTAGTGTGAAGTCGGAAAAGGCCATGAAAGAGAAGGTCCGGACTGTCTCAACTTACTGGAGCGAGAATCCACCCGGGCAATCCGAGCCAGGCCTGTATTACCATATCCCGAGAAAATTTGTCGCCCTCTATGAGGGGACTCACCCAGAGGTCCTGTCAGACAGGATCAGCAAACATCCTATCTCGCTTGATTTGTCTTCACCCCATTGGAGGACTGAGATGACATGGAAAGAGCGGTGGCGGCTCATGAAGACAGTGTGGGTGGAACATGTCACTGACAGGATCTCCGGCAGGGGAAGCTATAAGCTGGTGAGGAAATAGTACCTTGTGGTTCTACCTTAACGATTCATACCGCGAGCGGCTGCGACAGAATGGTCTTAAAGAGTTCGATGACTTCATGACATTTTCCAGCGGAACGGTCCTCAAACGCTTACCTTCCCGGACAATCATAAAGATCGAACTTCTCAATGGCGAGAAGATGGCAACCTTTTTTCTGAAGCGTCATAAGGGCACTGTAAAACCATTCGAAATGTTACGTGCCCTCTTTTCAGGTTTTTCTCTTTCATGGGGAAGAAAAGAATGGGAGGTTATTGAGGCATTCAGAAGATGTGGCATCCCAGCACTTACCCCTGTGGCGGCAGGTGAAAAGATCTCTCTTTTCAGACAGGAATCTTTTCTAATGACGGAAGAACTGATCGGGTTTCAATCCCTCGATACGTTTCTTCGAAACTACTTTTCACCTCCGTTAGCCCCTGAGAAAATGCTTGAAAAAAGGGCAATCATAAAAGAAGTCGCGGAGACGGCAAAGAAGATGCACCAGGCAGGTCTCAATCACAGGGACTTCTATTGCTGTCATATCTTTATACGACGGACAGAGGACGGACAGAGGGAGTGGCGCGTACTCGATCTTCAACGGGTTGACCGGAGACGATGGCTGCGAAACCGCTGGATCATTAAAGACCTTGCGGCACTGAACTATTCTGCACCGGATCGCATCATCACGAAGACAGACCGTCTCCGTTTTCTGGTGCATTACATGGACGGAATAAACAGGGCCAGACAAAACCGTTTTCTGATCCGGCAGGTCATGCGTAAAACCCGGAAGATCAACCGGCATGATCAGAAATTGCAGGCACGGAAGTTAAAGGCATAGGAACATGAAGATCGCCATTGTCAGGAAAAAATATAATCCCTTTGGCGGGGCTGAACGTTATATCCATCTATTATCAACCCATCTGGTACGTGAAGGACATGAAGTTCACCTATTTGCGAACCAGTGGCCTGCCGGCCAGGATGGCGGAGTGATCTTCCACAGGATTCCGATGATAGGAGGACTCTCCTTATTGAAGGTCTGGAGTTTTGCCCTCGCCGCATGGGTCGTCTTAAGACGTTTTGATGCTGACGTCATCTTCAGCAACGAACGGCTCTTTGTACAGGATATCTTCCGGGCCTCTGACGGGGTTCATCGCACCTGGCTGCATATCCGGATGCGGCATGCCTCTGTGGTTAAGAAACTCTCCCTTGCCATCAATCCGCTCCACTGGTCTGTAAGATTTTTTGACTGGTATATTTTAAACCAGCGGGCCTTCAGAAAGATCATCGCCCCATCAGACTTCATCAAGCGGGACATCCTGCAGACCTATCCCCATGTCCGGGAGGAAGATATCCATGTGATCTATAATGGAGTGGATCTGGACCGCTTTCACCCGGGGAATAAGTCCAGATACCGGGACATGACCCGTAAAGAGCTGGGGATCAGTGAAACCGACAGGCTTCTTTTATTCGTCGGTACAGGGTTTGAGCGAAAGGGACTGAGATATGCTGTTGAGAGTCTGCGATATCTTCCTGACAATATTTTCCTTGCCGTAATCGGCAAAGGGAGGACTCAGTTCTACAAAACCCTTGCCGAGGAGATCGGGGTTCAGAAAAGGATAAGATTCTTAGGCCCCGTAGAGGGTGTGGAGCGATATTACGCTGCGGCAGACATCCTCATATCGCCGACACTTTATGAGCCGATGGCAAACGTAATCCTCGAGGCGTTGGCCACGGGTATCCCTGTAGTCACCAGCCGGGATTGCGGCAATGCAGAGGTCATCACAGACGGAGAGGATGGGTGGATCATCAATGACCCTGCGGATCCCCGGGAGATCTCACTCAGGATAAAGACGGCAATGGAGAAGGCCAGGGACCAGGAGATGGAACGCAGGACAAGGAAAAAGGCCGAGCAGTTCACACTTCAACGAACGATCGGTGAGATTACGGACCTCATCACCTCTGCAGTGAAAACCAGATGAACTGACGGGATCGGAAATTCCGCGCTATTTAAAATGATCAAGGTTTTATTTATAATCCAGGATGAGAGGCTGCCGAGCAGCAGGGTCAGGGTCTTAAATCTATTGCCTGAATTAAAAAGAGATGCGATCTCTGTAGATGTTGTTCAGTATCCCAAGAGTCCCATAGAAAAGATACGGCTCATAAAAAGGTGTCATCAGTTCGATATCACTTATCTACAGAAGAAATTACTATCGCCCCTTGATACGGCGCTTTTAAGAAAATATGCCAGAAAGTTGATCTTTGATTTTGACGATGCCATTTACTACAAACACGATAAACAGGAGGCGTTAGAAAGTAAATCACGACATCTGAAGTTTAAATATCTTACACAAAAAGTCGACCTTGTCGTTGCGGGGAACAGGATCCTTGCCGATTGTGCCAGCCGGTTCAATCGGAATGTGGTTGTTATCCCCTCTGCAGTAGAAACACGCAACATACCCTTAAAAGATCATCAAGCCCACAGGGATAAGACCGTTATAGGATGGGTCGGGGGGGAAGTTAACCTGCCTTACCTGCAATTATTATCCTCTGCAGTCCTCCCAAGACTGTCCAGGGATCACCGGATACAAGTAAGAATACTCAGCAGTAAGGCGATCGATATCCCTTCGGTGGATGTGGAGTTTATCCCATGGAGGATCGAGACACAGGAGAGCGAGATCGCACTTTTTGATATCGGTTTGATGCCCTTGCCAGACACGGAATACACAAAGGGCAAGTGCGGGTATAAGGCATTACAATACATGGCTGCCGCGGTCCCCCCGGTCTGCTCTGACGTAGGAATTAATAGAGAGATTGTGGAAGACGGCAAGGAGGGATTTGTGGTATCATCGATTGATATGTTTTACGATGCAATAAAGACTCTTATAGAAGATCGGGTTCGCAGACAAGATATGGGAACTAAAGCCCGGAAAAAGGTAGAAGACCATTTTTCTGTTCAAGTGGTCGGAAAAAGGCTCTCTGATCTTTTAAGAGGCTCTCTATGAAAATAATAACAAAGTATGTGAGGAAGTACCTGGGACATAAGTACAAGGTGGCCTACAGGAAAAAGCTGATCGAGCTTCCCTATTCGCCGAGAGAGTTTTGGATCGAGCCTACCAACCACTGCAATCTTCGCTGCGTTATGTGCCCGCACGGAAAGGGCCTGCATGTCCAGAAAGGCTATATGGATATGGGGCTGTATTTAAGAATAATTAACGAGCTCCGTGTCCTTAACGTTCAGAGGATCAATCTATTTCTCGGGGGGGAATCCCTCCTGCACAAGAAGTTGGCGGAGATGATTGCCATAGCGAGAGACTATAGGATACCGGTCAGGCTCCATACCAACGCGGCCTTCCTTACCGCAGATTTGTCCACCCGGCTTCTCGAAAACGGAGGTCTCGAGGAGATATCTTTCAGTTTCGACGGCGAAGAAAAGGATTATTATGAGCGGGTGAGGGTAAACGCGAAGTTCGAGAATACTCTCGCAAACATCAGGCGATTCCTTGAAATCAAAAAAAGTCGGGCCCTTGGGATGCCCCGGGTGATCGTCCAGGTCATCAAGGAGAGAAAAACGAATGGGAGCACTCCGGTCCTATCCGATAAATTTAAGGCCTTGTTTGAAGGGCTGCCTGTGGACAAGTTTAATCCTATCTGTTTCCACAATTTTGGCGGCATGCTGGAGGTGACCGGGGACGTTAAGTACGAGGTCGCCAAAAAGGAATACAAGCCCTGCCACCAGCCGTGGAGGTCCATGAGTGTGGCCTGGGACGGCGAGGTAGTCGGCTGCTGCCTGGACATGGAGAAGAAGCTAATTCTTGGCAATCTCAGGACTCAGGGCATCATGGAGGTCTGGAACGGTAAACCTTCGAAGGAGTTTAGACAGGCCCTGGCAGCAGAACGTTATGCAGATATTGAGCTCTGCAGGGAGTGCGATCAGTTGTGGATTTAAGAGGGCCGTGCCATGAAGAAGCTGATTTAGAAGGCACTGTATTTCATGCACCGTATCTGAGGGAGTATGATCATGGTTTTTACCGATAGCTGGAGCGAGTATTACAAGTATCGTCTGGAAATAAAGAGGCGGTACAAGACAATATGGGATATCGGGATAGTAAAAAAAGAGTTCTCAAGGTTAGCCATGCACATAAACGACAGGTCACGGGTCCTTGAGATCGGCGCATCCGACAGGAAGTTCCTCCCGATGATAAGAAAGGCCTTCCCGGGGATGAAGTACAACAGTATGGACGTAGACCGTCAGACCGAGCAGGACTTCTATACATTGGAGGAGATCACTGGCCAATACGACTTCGTATGCCTTTTCGAGGTCGTGGAACACCTGACGCTGGAAGAGGACCTTGCGTTATTTAAAAAGAGTTATCATGTCCTGGAGGATGGTGGGATAATTCTTGCGGGCACGCCCAACCTGTTTCATCCTCACCGCTATTGGGACTCAACACACAAGACCCCGCTCCGCTACGACGAGCTGGGGGCACTCATGATGATGGCCGGTTTCAGGAACATACAAATCTTCAGGATGTATAACGACAGTTTCCTGAGGAAGGTCCTGAGGTTCACCGTTGGGCTGCCCCTGCACAAATTTCTTGACATAGATTTTGCCAAGACCATCCTGGTTGAGGGCAGGAAATAATTTCTTCCTAATTGATGGCATAGAAAGGCAGAATAAAAATGAACGAGTCCCAAACACAGAAGCACCTTAGAATATTATTCTTTTTCCTCCTCGCCAATTACATTCTCTCTCTGATTATTGCCTATCCCTACCTCTCCTATGGCCCTACGACTGAAGACCTCTGGGCATGGCTCTACGCCCATGTAGCCTTTCTCTCTACATTTGCAATCCTGATGATGGTCCTGGGACTCCTCCTCTATCCTTTAACCCGTTTCATAACGTCCCCGATCCAGCTCTTTACGATCCCTCCGGTCATCCTGTTTATCTTTCAGGTATTATTGCTCATCGATGTCCGGATCTACGAAATCTTCCGTTATCATATCAACGGCCTGGTCATTAACACGATTACGACGGAGGGTGCAGGAGACTCTGTTCACCTGGGAAGAACGACCATCACCATATTGATTTTAATCCTGGCCGGCATCCTGATCCTCGAGTGGGGATGTTTATGGGGACTCACCCGATACTTCTCACGCCATTCACAGAGGGTTTCTCACCATGGTCTTGTAAAAAGGGTTCCGCTCGTTTTGTTTCTTCTGGTATTCATAGTCGTTATGACGGATAAGATCATCTTCGCCTATGCCAATTTCTACGACAAGACCAATATTATTCGTTATCAAAAGCTATTTCCCCTCTACCTGCCCCTGTTTGCAGATGAGACAATCGAGAAATACCTGGGCTGGAAAAAGGAAAAGAGTCCGATTGAATACCGGGCAAAATCAAGTCTGCTCAATTACCCTCTGAAAGAGTTCAGGATGGAAGAGAATCTCAAACCAATCAACATGGTATGGATTGCCATCGATTCCTGGCGTTTTGATATGATGAATGAAGAGATGACACCCCACATCAAAAAATTCAGCGAAGATTCCCTGGTCTTTGAAAACCATTACAGCGGCGGCAATGCCACGAGATTCGGCATCTATTCTCTGTTTTACGGGATGTACGGAACATACTGGCATCAAATCCTGTCAGAGCGTCGATCCTCTGTATTGATCGATGTTCTGCAAAAGATGGACTATGATTTCAAAATTTATTCAAGCACACAGTTATCCTATCCCGAGTTCCGGAGAACAGCCTTTGTGAATCTCCCGCCCGATGCCATTGAAGACAGACTTCCTGGAAACGGGGGGGATGACCGGGATCCCTTGATTGCCAGGAGGTTCACAGAGTTCATCAAGAATCATGATAGAAAGAAACCCTTTTTCTCATTTATGTTTCTTGATGCCCCTCATGCCCCTTACCGGTATCCAAAAGAGTTTGCCAGGTTTCAACCTGTGGTGGATGAGATCAGTCAGCTACCTCCGGCAAAGCCGGAGGCTTGAAAAATGTGAACCGCTCAAAGCGGTTGTAAACCTTGCGCCACCTCAAAGGTGGCAACACTATTCAAACATCCTAAGCTGATCAAGTCTTCGATCTTCCTCTTCCTGCTT
>JACRHF010000068.1 GCA_016217665.1 Nitrospirota bacterium
AAACTTCTTCAGGATATTGGGGTAGCCAGCTATTTTACATGGACTGAAAGGTGTTTGGAATTTGACTTTCATGTTTGCGGTCAGGCCCCTTTGAGGGGCCAGCAAACAACAAGCCTCCGGCTTTGCCGGAGGTAGCTGACAAGGTCATCGGGTATGAGACCGGGGGAAAGTATGATTGGGATAAGAGGGTACTGCTGGCAGCCAATGATCAAGACCCCAGGTTTGAGGAATATTCTGAGGAATGGCTAACCCATCTGCCGGCAAGTTACTCTCTTTCCAGGATCTATGTCAGCAGTTATTCGGACAAGGGTCAGCCAGGGAAGGATCTGCTAAAAGACCTGAATGAAGGCGTATTAATGACCAGTTTTTTTTGGCCATGGGAATGTGGATTTATGGGCTGCAAGTCAGGACGCTATGCTTCTTACATCAGACGTTGTGGCCTCTCCCTCCCTTTCAAATCAGGGGAAGTATCCCTTTGTTGTGGGGTTTAACTGTCTAAATGGACTCTTTGCCGAGCCTGCTGAGGGGAAATGGATAACCCTGCCTGACGGGACGCATATTAAATATGCAGTTCCCCTCCCTGAGGCCCTCCTGTTTCAGGATGGGCGTGGCGCCCTGGCGATGTGGAGTCCTTCGGCCTTTGCCTATCCGGATGAACAGAGATGGATCGGGAGTGAGCTCTTCTCAGGTATCTTTGAGCAGGGGAACAATATCCTGGGTTCTGTGACCACCCTGGCCAAGGTGAATGCCTATATCAAAAAAGGGGTCTATGTAGAGAACCTCGATGTCTTTACATTTTTTGGAGACCCTGCGACCCGCCTTGACGTGGATATCCCAAAGAACTCCTCCGGTGCCAGTGGTAAAGGCGGCGGCGGTGGTGGATGTTTTATCGCCACTGCGGCTTATGGATCCTATTTCCATCCCTATGTGCATATCCTTCGTGACTTCCGGGACAAGGTCTTATTGCAGAGCCATTGGGGTGAAAGGGTCGTAGATACCTATTATAGATTTTCACCACCTGCGGCAGAGTGGATTCGCAAGAGAGAATGGGCACGGGCAATCGTCCGGGTGACCCTTCTCCCCCTGGTCTTCCTTGCATGGCTTGCAGTCAGCACCTCCGGATGGACTCAGGTTTTTTTCCTTTTGATGCCACCTCTGATTATATTGGGGATATACCTTATGAGACAAAAACGGTTACTAAGATATGTTACCTTCCTCACCATTATCTTCTCTATTTTATGGATAGGCATGGGTGCGTATTCTACGGCCTTTGCATCGGGTCCAGATGATGACCTGAGGCTGATACGGTCTGATGAGACTGGCCTCGTTGTGGAACTACTCATCCCTTCATACAGGGTCGTGCAGGAGGGAGAGGGCCAGTCGGCCTTTGACAAGATAGAGGTCATGGACTATGGGACCCTGCGGAGGCAGGGAAGCCCTGATGTTCCCATGCGTGGGACACTGATAGCCATCCCGGACAGTGGAGATATCTCTTTGACAATAACCGCTGGTGAGTACGAGAGCCGTTGGTTACGGATGGGGCCGGCGCTTCATGAAAACACCTTTTATCCTGGACCTCTGGCGGCCAAGGGTTTTACAGGCTATATGCGGGATCAAAGGGTGATGCAGATCCTCTTTTATCCGGTCCAATATAATCCTGTGACAGGAGAGGCGAGGATTTATAAGAAGATCAGGGTGGCCGTGGACTTTGATGGGCCTGCACAGGGACTCAAAAAGGCGGCACGAAAGGATGGGGGAACCCGTTCTGGATCCACCCACTCCGGGGCCTATGAAAAACTCTTAAAAGGCCTGCTCCTCAATTATTCCGCTGTCCGGTGATTATTTTTATCTTCTCTGATATACTTTCCAATCGGTGGTTTATCATTCTATGAATCGTAAAAACTTGGAAAAGAGATTGTACCAGCTTATCATCAGCAGGCTTGACGGGGATAAGGTCTCTTCTCAGGGATACCAACAAAAGATTTTTAATCTGGTGGGCAAGGGCATTGGCGGGTTCATCCTCTTTGGAGGGGAGAGGGAAGAGATCAAGGCATTCATTGAGAAGCTTCAGTCCCTGTCCGAGATCCCCTTGTTCATTACATCAGATATCGAGCGGGGTGTGGGACAGCAGATCAAGGGGAGTACTGTCTTCCCCTGCCAGATGGCCGTCCGCGCGGCGATTCGGGAAGAGAGGCCGGACGATGTTGCAATTCTTAGAGATACTGTAAGGGCGATTGCTGCTGAGGCGATCTATGTTGGGATTAACATGCCCCTGATCCCTGTCCTGGATGTGAATCAGAATCCTGATAATCCTATCATCTGTACGAGGGCATTCTCTGATGACCCGGAAGACGTCTCATGGTTTGGTCTTGAATACATCGGGATTTTAGAGGGTTCAGGGCTTCTGAGCTGTGCAAAGCACTTCCCGGGTCATGGGGATACATTGATAGACTCTCACATCTCCCTGCCGGTGATAGACAGGCCTCTCCAGGGATTGATGGAGACGGATATACTCCCATTCAGGGAGGCTGTGCAGGCAGGGGTGAGCAGTATCATGATAGGGCACCTGCAGATCCCGGCACTTGATTCAATCCCTGCAAGCCTGTCACGCAAGGTTATTACCGGTTTGTTGAGAGAAGGACTTGGCTTTCATGGCCTGGTCCTTACAGATGCCCTGAATATGTCCGCCCTCTCCGGCATAGAGAACCTTGCGGCAAGGTGTATTCATGCAGGGGTGGATATCCTGCTCCATCCATCAGATGCGGAGCTGACTGTGAGGGAACTGACATCGGCGATCCAGTCAAAGATGTTGGATGAAGGGGAGATCGATGCGGCGATTGGGCGTATCCTCAAGGTAAAATCACGGTTTCATCAAATCAGGAGTCAGATCATGAGGGTAGAGGTTGATTACGATAGCCATGAGACCCTTTCGAGACAGATTACGGAGATGTCCATTACCCTGGTAAAACACAAGGGAGGGATATTGCCAATCACAGAGAACAGTCCGGTGAGCGTCGTCTTTGCCGGAGAAGAGAAATTTTACAGGCCGCGCCTTTATTCCTCCATCCTATCGGGGACAGAATTGAATTCTGTCCCCGATAATGGGGGCAAGGGGGGATCAACCCCGTCAGACGACATGACCATTATTGCCATCTTTTCAGAGACCGCAGCCTGGAGAGGGAGGTCAGGGATAGATGAGCAGGAAAGGGAGCGGATTCGCAGTCTGATCCGGAAGGCAAAAGGCTCTATCGTCATCTCCTTTGGGAGTCCCTATGTCCTGCGCCATTTCAGAGAGGCGGATATCCTGATTGCGGCCTATGATGCGAGAGAGCAGACCCAGGAGGCCGTTATCAGATGTTTAAAGGGAGAGTTGGAATTTAAAGGTCAGTTGCCGGTGAACTTTCATGCCCCTCCGGGGCACAAAGGAGCATAAAATTGTCATTCCCGCGTAAGCGGGAATCCAGAACGCAGACAAGAGGTCTGGATTCCCACTTTCGTGGGAATGACGGGCAGTTAGGGGTCTTTTCAGGTGAACATACGCCACTCAAAAGGCCGACATGTTATCGGGGTCTCAGAACCACCAGCCCCTGTTTCTCGGCGATATAGCCTTTAAATTCTTCATCAATCACTTTCCGGTGAAACATTCGTGATGAGGCATGACGGAGGAATATCCCATCTTCAGTCTTGATGATAATCCCTACGTGGGTGACGTCTAAACCGTCGTCATCGAGAAATCCCCCCTTTCCCCCCTTTAGTAAAGGGGGGGGCGAGGGGGGATTATATATCGGCGGATTATATATCCCTGCATAATCCCCTGTCTTCATCCTTCCTAAGATCAGGTCATCCAGTGCGTTGACAGGGATGTAGTGGATCTCTCTTTCCTTAGGAGGGATTCCCTGGACAATGGGAGTCCCATCCCTTCTTAGATTCAATCTCTTTCTGACCGTTATCGCTTTGGACCCGCCGATGACGTCGGTCACATCTCCAATGGTCTCTGCATTATATTCCGGCCAATCCGTGAAAAAGTGATTCCTCATCTCAAAGGAGACCTCGCCCCCGCGGTATCTCACGCTTTTGAGATTCTCTGTGAATTCAGAAAAAGAACCGGACAGGCGCATGGCCTCCACACAGTCAATCAAGGTGAAGCAATCGACCCCTGCTAAGTTGATCACAAATATCTCAGGGGTATGGGGATCTCCTACAAGCGTTGATCCCTGATACGCCACACCAAGAAATTGCTTAGAGAGGAACTCGATCCTCTCGCCAACGTCCGCGATCATGGAGGAGTTGTGCAAGAGGCGGTCTAATTCATCTATGGTCCATTTGCCTAAGTGGGTCTGCATTATTTCAGTAATGTACTATAGCAAACGCATTTAATCCTGTTACTCTGGCTCCTTGTCATTGCGAGGGGACGAAGTCCCCGAAGCAATCGCTAAACCATGGCTAAATATTGCTTCGCTTCGCTCGCAATGACAATGTAACAACAGTTGTTACGCTTGCATTAAGAAGGTCATAAGTATAATAACATTCCGTCATTCCCGCGAAAGCGGGAATCCAGAGTAAAAATATTGGATTCCGGGTCAAGCCCGGAATGACAGTGGCACAATATGTAATCAGACAAATGTACTTCTTCGTAAATGTCACCCTTCGTTCAGGATGACACAGAGGGACCACTATCGGCTCATATAAGTAAAAAGTCAGATCCTTCGCTTTGCTCAGGATAAATGTAACTTGATTTAAAATTTTATTGTAGTTCCAAGTAGTTTATGCTAATTTCCTCTAAAAACGCAAGGAGTCTATGCATTCTTCCAGGGATTATCTGAAGGTATTCCGCCGCCGCAACATCTCGGTCTTGCTCTTTTTAGGTTTCTCTTCAGGCCTCCCATTGGTATTGACCTCCGGGACCTTGCAGGCATGGATGACTGTGGATGGTGTGGATCTCCGCGCCATCGGCATCTTCTCTTTAGTTGGTTTACCCTATACTCTGAAGTTCCTCTGGTCTCCGATCATGGATCGCTTTGTCCCCCCCCTGCTTGGAAGGCGAAGAGGGTGGATCGTCCTCACCCAGATCGCAATCATGCTGGGCATTGTGGCGATGAGCCTTAACTCTCCCAGGAACGCCTTATGGCTCATGGGGGCGATCGCCCTGATCGTTGCCTTCACCTCTGCCTCGCAGGATATTGTGGCGGATGCCTACCGCTCTGATATCCTCCATGAACAGGAGCGCGGATTAGGGGCCGCTGTGTTTGTGACCGGATATCGTATTGCGATGCTTGTGGGGGGTGCTGTGGCCCTGATCCTCTCGGACCAGATCGGCTGGCAGAGGACCTATCTCCTCATGGCCGGGTTGATGACCCTGGGTATGTTAGCCGCATTCTTCGGGAACGAGCCTGAGGATGATGGAACTCATCCCAAGACCTTGCAGGAGGCGGTATGGGGACCCTTGCAGGATTTCTTCTCCAGACCGGCCGCTGTGGTCATACTCCTCCTGATTGTCCTGTATAAACTCTGTGATGCCTATGCAGGGACGATGACCACGCCGTTTCTCCTGCGGGGGGTCGGTTTCTCGGCAACAGATGTGGGGACGATCAATAAAGGGCTGGGGTTAGTCTCTGTGATTTTTGGCGCCATGGCGGGAGGGACCCTGATGGTCCGCCTCGGCCTCTTCCGCTCCCTGATGATATTTGGTATATTGCAGGCATTATCTAATCTGTCCTTTATATTGCTGGCATGGACCGGGAAGAGCTATGGGATGCTAATCTTTGCAGTGGCCTTTGAGAATCTGAGCAGCGGCATGGGGACCGCCTCCTTTGTATCCCTGCTGATGGCCCTCTGCAACCAGCGCTACAGCGCCACACAGTATGCCCTGCTCTCATCCCTCTCTGCACTGGGGCGGACCTTCATCGCCCCTACTTCCGGCTATGTGGTGGAATCCCTGGGCTGGGCAGTCTTCTTTTTGATAACCGCATTATCAGCAATCCCGGGCTTATGGCTGTTGTGGCAGTACCGGTCAGTGATAATTGAGGCTCACAAACGACCATGAAAATGTCATTCCCGCGAAAGCGGGAATCCAGAACGCAGACAAAGGTGTGGATTCCCACTTGCGTGGGAATGACGGGCACGTAGGGGTTTTCTATATGAAGATTATTGACATCCATACCCATGGCATAGGCGGCTATGATACCCGGAGGGCCACCGAAGAGGCGATCCTTAAGATGGCTGAGATACATGGCTCTTCCGGCGTCTCTGCGATCCTTCCCACGATTTACCCGGATACCATCGAAGTAATGCGGGGAAACATCTTGGTGGCGAAAAAGGCAATGGCTATCCAAAGGTCAGAGAAACAAATCCCCCCTTTACTAAAGGGGGGAGGGGGGGATTCTCCCGCCGCCATCCTCGGCGTCCATCTCGAGGGCCCGTTCCTGAATCCTCACAAATGCGGCGCCCTGAATGCGGCGATATTTATCGAACCCACGGAATATCACTTAAATGATCTCATAGAAGGCCTCGAAGATATCGTAAGGATCATCACCATCGCCCCTGAGCTGGATGGGGCAACAAGATTGATCAAGAGGATCTCTGACATGGGAATCATCGCGAGCATGGGACATTCCGACGCTACGTACAGCGAGGCCGAGACAGGCTTTCATGCAGGTGCCAGGGGGATCACCCATATCTTTAATGCGATGCGGGGATTTCATCATAGAGAGCCTGGCATTGTTGGCTTTGGATTGCTCAATCAGGATATCTTTATTGAGGTGATCGCAGACCCCTTTCACCTCAACCCAAAGACCCTGGAGCTGATCTTCAGGACAAAAAAAACTGACAGGATCATCCTCGTCTCTGACTCGGTCAAAGGCACGCCTCCTTCCTTCCCCCCCTTTACTAAAGGGGGGAAGGGGGGATTAGAAGGAAAGACTCAGGGCGTCGTAGATTCCTCCGGAAGGCTTCAGGGCGGCGCCATGACTATTACAGAATCCTCACGCCGATTGATCGAACTTGGATTTGATGAAGATGCTATTAAGAAATGCCTATCGAAAAATCCTGAGATGTACCTGGCGTAGCAGTTGTCATTCCGGGCTTGACCCGGAATCCAGTCTTTTTTATTCTGGATTCCCGCTTTCGCGGGAATGACGGAATGTCATTATATTTCTGACCTTCTTAGTAAAATCAGGTTACTTCGAAGGCGCGGCCAGTCGAAATCCAAATTCCCTGCCAAGGTCATCCGGCGTAAATCGGTAACGGATGGGGGTACGCATCCCCCATGCCTTATTGAGCATAGAACCACCGCGCGCCGCGCGGTATTGACTGCCTGTTGCCCCCTTTGGGTTATCTTTGGGACTGGTCCTGTAATATTCAGCCTCATAATAGTCACCGACCCACTCCTGGTCATTACCACACATGTCATAGATCCCAAGTCCATTGGCCTTCTTCTGTCCCACCGGGTGGGTCTTCCCATCGGAGTTGCCGCGACTCCAGGCATATTCGTCCACTTCATTTTCGTTATTTGTCCCTGCCCACTTCTCTTTCTTTCCTCCGCTCCTTGCGGCATACTCCCATTCTGCCTCTGTGGGAAGGCGGTACTTCCCTCCACTCTGGCGGTTTAATCTCCGTATAAACTCCTGTGCGGCATTATAGCTGACATTCTCCACCGGGCAATCATTACACTTTATATGGAACGATGGATTATCTCCCATGATCTTGCTCCACTCACCCTGGGTTACTTCATACCTACCCATATAGAAATCAGACACGCAGGCCGGGTGCAGCGGCTTCTCATCAGGGTCACCATCCCCGAAGATATCCCCCATCTCAAAGCAACCCCCCTTTATAAAGACCATCCCCTCCATTAGAGGAAAGTCCGGGTGTGAAGCCTCCTTTTGAGGAGGCTTCTGGTCCTGTTCAGGGGACTCAGCCCGGGTAACAGCCTGAGCCGTGATTAAAAAACAGGAGATGGAGAACAACACTATGTAATCATAAAATATTCGTCTCATGCCCTTCTGTCCACCGGCATCCATATCGGCTGTCCGGAAGGCCAGGATGATGAGCGCCCCTAACAGGGTCATTGTGACAATGGTTTGCCTGCAAAGGATAAAACAATTGGTTTCCGTGCAGAGGAGATATTAAACTATGATATACGGGAATTATACTACCCGTGGTACCCAAACCATTACCGGTGGAGAATCCGCACTCAATATATGAAGTTCACCGATTCACAAATTATTTATTTCCCCTTTGTATTACCCTTCCTCTTGCGAGACACCTTACTTCGGGGAGACCTCAGTATCGTCCATAGTTCATCCAGATTATGAAATGCTCGCTTCTCTTCTGTCCGCACCTCCTCAACGATTCCGGCCACTTTCCGCATGTCATCCTCCTCACGGCGGTAGACGCGGACGATGTAATTGTCTACAATAAACGGTTCCATATTTTGTATGGGGACTACCTTACCACAGGAAAGTTCACCGATTGTTCACGGATTCGGGGGTATTTTAAAGAAATTTACTTTTACCGTTTGTTTGTTCACATTCGTTGGTTCAATTTGACACCATGGATAAACTCTTCTATCATAGTTGCCACAACGTATAAGGAATTCGACAATGTCATTGATTGCAGTTTTACAGGAGAGAGAAAAAAGGCTTAGGGGATTAAGGGAGAATGCTATAATTGAGGCCGAAAGGCTCGCATCCCTTTTAAGAAAAAGGTTTGACTTCGACGTCATTTATCTCTTTGGCTCTGTTCTGACAGGAAGATTCAGGGGTAGCTCGGATATTGACATGGTTATAAAAGGCATGAAGATAGAAGATTTCTTTAAGGCTTATGCCTGTATCATCAAGGAGGCCAGATACAGGGTGGATCTGAAACCTTTTGAAGACCTCTCAGAGGAATTAAAAGAAAGGATTTCAATTGAAGGGAAACGGATTGGATAAAGAGATTATCAGAAGTCTGATATCTGAAATTGAAAGAGAATTGGAAAATCTCAGCGAACTTAAAAGAGAGATGAAAGATATTGGTTCCCGCGACTCGATCATAATCAGGCGTTCAATCGGTTCAATACTCCATGATTTTTACAGATGAATATCTCTCCTTCAGGCATGTCTTCAGAAACATCTACGGGTTTGAGCTTAAAGGAGAGAGGATAGATTATCTCGCAAAGAAATTCGATAAAGTTGTAGACCGTTTTATCGAAGAAGCCAGCAAATTCCTTTCCTTCCTTAACAAGGAACTCGAAAAAGAAGAATAGAACAACATAGTGGGACACTGCCCATATTTTCTCTTGACCATTCAGTGGAAGAGCAAAGAAGTAACTAAAATGTTACACATAGAAGAGAACAATATGCGTGCTGAATACGACTTTAGCGGCGGAGTGCGTCGTAAGCATTACAGAGCCATGCAAGGGGGATATACGGTTACTATCCATAAATCGGATGGTACAACGGTCACTAAGGATGTGATACCTAAGGAGGGTGCGGTAGTTATTGAACCAGATATTCGAGCGTATTTCCCAGACTCGGAATCCGTAAACAGGGCTTTGCGTTGTTTGATTCCGTTGCTGCTAAAAAAGCGAAGAACAAAAGCTAAGAAATTTATGGGCCAAAACAGATAGATAGAAGGCAAAGCAGTCTATAGAAGTGAAAATCAGAGAGCTCATCAAACTTCAAGAAATTACTGCAACTCTCCATCCTGAATTGAGGAGTATTATTCCCTGGAGGTTAAAGGGGTGAATGGTTCAGGGTGCCGGCCCACCCTGTTGACCCCTGTAATGAATCTGTCCATTAGGCTCTCCCATCATCCACAATACTGCCTGATTGAAACCTGCACGCATATTTCATATAATGCTTAAATGGATGAACAACAAGTTACAGAGTTGAGATCAATCTTTAAAGGTTATCCTGAGGTCAAATTGGCCTACTTATTTGGTTCAAGGGCAGCAGGCAAGGAAGGACCATTGAGTGATTACGACTTTGCGGTATATATAGATGAAAAAAACAGGGTCAAGAACTTTAATATCAAATTTTCTTTGATGGACAAGATCAGCCGGTTATTTAGAAATGATAATGTGGATGTCGTGATTTTAAACCTTACAGAGTCTCCAGAATTAAAATACAATATTATTGCTCATGGAAAGTTAATCTATGAGGAGGAACCATTCAGGGTAATTGTAGAACCCCGCATCCTTAATGAATATTTTGACTTTCACTCTCTGCTCTTAAAATATAATTTAACAAAGGCATAAAAATTATGACTAACCTTTCCGTCATCGAAAATAAGATAAGCTCCATCAGAAAATATTTGAAGATTCTGGAAAGGTATCCTGAATATTCCAGAAAAGAGATTGAAGAAAATATAGACATCAGAGGCGCTGTTGAACGCTATCTCTATCTTGCGGCTCAGGCTGCAATTGATCTTGCAGAAGCCGTAATCGCCTATAGAGATTTAAGAAAACCGGCTACCATGAGTGAGGCATTTTATATCTTAAATGAAGAGGACATAATTTCAGGTGAATGCGCAGACAAGATGGTAAGGATGGTCGGCTTTAGAAACGTCATAGCCCATGACTATGAAAAGGTTAATTATGATATAGTCTATGACATCCTACACCATAGATTGAAAGATATTGAAGAATTTATAGAAAAGATCGAAAGCATGTAGTTATCCAAAGGGGACACTTCCCGGTTTTCTCCATAAAAATCATGAAATACGGGAAGTGCCCCCTGCTTTTCTCCAACTATTTCTTAAGATTCGCCTTCCACTCTTTTGTTGAGAGTTTGTCCCACTGGGATTCAGATACAGCCACAGAACCAGGGAAGCCCTCATTCCCCAGTGTAAGGTTCATCCCAACTGTTGCAGGACGACTGGCACCGGTAAGGCCATTAGGATTCACCTTCCCCTTCCACTCAAAGCTGCCGCTTCCTGGTGTATAGAAGTCTCCGGCATGGATAACCACTGGCTGCTGTGCACTCCTTGTCAGAGTAATATCCATCGCTGGTGTAAGCTCAAATGGTAATGTGAATGTCACCTCTCCATCCTCATCAACCTCATAAGGCACCGAAGAGGTCACCGCACCTCCCTCATCTATAGAAACCGTTACCCCATTTACTGAAAGGCTGACAGTCTCTGTTGTACCCTCTCTGTCTATTGCAAGAGCTGTCTCTGTAAGACTGATAAATTCTGACTTTAGATGAATTACGTTCTTGTAGTCAAACTTTGCACCCTTCCAGTGTATGGAGAAATTCTGAGTGCCGGCGCCCGCTGGATTGGCCTTGTATTCCCACTTCTCACCCTCCCCACCTTTTACCTCAAAGTTCACAGCATTGGAAAACACACCTGTAAGACCCGCAATATCCAATGAAATGTTTGCATGCGGTGTAAGTTCCTGCAATAGAAGTCCGGCAGGCAATGCAAGTTTGCCGTGTAGTTTAATCTCCGCTAACCCGCCGGTCGTCTTTGCCCAGTCAACCTCTGCCTTCTCCAGGGTAAGCATGGAGAGATGTGCAGGGTCTAATGTTACAGCCACAGTATCAGTTCCAATTGCGCCGGATTGATCAGTAATCTCAAGAGTTACATTGTGTGTGCCAAGGCTTAGAGTCACCACAGCTTCTTTCCCGGTGCCAAGCAATTGCTGACCAACAGTGCCATACCCCTCGTACCACCTGTACAGGGCAATATCATCCTGCGTCCCTGGCGTTGAATCAGGATCTGTTGAACCCCTGCCGTCCAGTATAACCGGACATGATGCACCGGCACACTCAAGCTGTAAATCCACCCCGGCGCTTGCCGCAGGCGTACGATTAACATTGTGTACAGTAATCCTAACCGTCTCTGATGCGCTCCCTGTACCATCACTCACATCAAAGAAGACATCAAAGAAGGTATCAGCAAGCCTGGTAGAAACATCATAAGCCGGAGTATAACTAAATGTGTGTGTATTTGTATCAAAGGCCGCTCCGACAGGAAGCCCTGTCGCACTATAAATCAGTACATCGCCTGCGTCAGGGTCGTTTCCGCTGATTGTAAAAGTAAGGAGGGAGCCTTCATCAATAGTCCTGTCGCCTGTTGAATTCAGTACCGGCGGATCATTTACCGGCGTCACTGTAATAGAAATCTCAGCAGTGTTAGAATCCAAATGCCCGTCACTAACCTTAAAGGTAAAACTGTCTTTCCCATTAAAATTAAGATTAGGGGTATAGGTCAGGAAAGGCGCTGTCCCACTGATAGAACCGTTGACAGGCGGAGTCACAATACTGTATATCAGCAAATCGCCGTTAGGATCGTTCCCTGTAAGCATGATATTTACAGCCGTATCCTCCTGCGTAGTAACAAGTTGCCCATAGGATACAGGTAAAGGGTTCAGGACAGTAACTTCAAATGAACCAGCAGCGCTATTTCCTGCAACATCTGTTGCAGAGCAATTTACTGTTGTCGTTCCTATTGAGAAGAAACTCCCTGATATAGGCATACAGTTTACAGAAGGTGATGGATCTACCACATCCGTTGCTGTCGCAGGAGGATAGTTGACTACTGCCCCAGTTGTAGTTGTAGCATCTGCTGTTATATTAGTAGGCACTGTCATAACCGGCGGGGACTTGTCGAGATGGACCGTTACTGAGGTACTTGTACTGTTACCTGCCTTGTCAACCGCTGTGCCGGAGATGACCTGGTCATATCCCTCTGTTGTAACAGATACAGGAGGGGAGCATGAGGCGATACCGGAGCCGGAGTCAGAACAGGTAAATGTCACAGTCACATCAGTTGTATACCATCCTGTTGAACCTGGAGTAGAAGAAATGGAAGCAGCAATTGTAGGTGGTACAATATCGGCTGTCAGGATCGCAAATGGTGACAGGCTGTTAACAGATCCGCAGACATTGTGGTTGATGGTATCTACTGAAGATGTCACATCAACCCATGTATTGTTCTCATAATGGTTGAGGCGTAAGGTCCAAGGATCACTTACCCGTACCGGATCATATGGAATGCATACTGTAACTGGCGGAGTAAAGGCCGCAGTGGTGGTAATTTCGTAATATACCGGCGGCTCTCCAAGGGCAAATCCGGATGGCAGGGTTGGACCGGTAGGACTGGCAACGACAGTCGTGCTGCCGGTTGAAGCTACATCGGAGAAGGTAACGGTCACCCCGTTTCCAGGCGAAGTAGTTACATTGCTTCCCGCTTGGGTATTGATAGGCCTCCAAGAGGACGCTGCACTTCCAGCGGATGGCGCAAAGTTGAGCCACCCGATGTTCTCCCCCCATGCCATCCCGCTAAAGACGCCGGTATTGGGGTCTATCCTTACCCCGCTGCCTGACGGGGCGAAGTTGATCCAGCCTGCATTCTCGCTCCAGGCATAACCTGAGAGATTGCCGTACCCATCATTAGCAACGCCATAATTCACAGCGCTGCAATTCTTAGTATTATGACATGAGAGGTTGATCCAGCCTATATTTTCTGACCATGCATAGCCTACAATCACGGAATCGTTTATTCCCATCCCGCTTCCACCCGAAGGGGCGAGGTTTATCCAGCCGCTATTCTCACCATATGCATAAGAGGAACCGGTGTTATCAGAATTGACATTCCCCATGACGACAACGGTATAACTATGGGTAACAGAAGCGCTGTTTCCTGCCAGGTCCATAGTGGATACGGTAAAGGTATGACCCCCCCTCGTTGATGTATCAACAAATACCCCTTCTGGCACAGTACTGACAAGGCTTGAAATGCCGGAAAAGGCATCGCTCACTGTAAAACCGGCAACTACCGGATCATTTATAAAATAGATCTCCCCATCTGCCGGACTTGAGATAGTAATCACCGGCGGGGTTTTGTCTATTTTAAACGTCAGGGTATGAACAACCTCTATATTATCTGCGTTATCTATAGAGAAGTAGCTCAATGTATGATGCCCCTCGGCAATTACATTCAGGGTTACACTGCTTCCAGTTATCACCACCTCGGGATTATCATCCAGCGTGTAATGAATATCCCTAACCCCTGTTCCACAGTCTGAGGCCGCAAGTGTTATATTCACATCCGTATTGTTCCATTCCGAAACCGGCGTGACAGGGGATGTTGATGGGGCAACTTTATCCCAGGCTGTCCTAACCCTGAATGATACTGCATCTCCCGCTTCGAAGTTGACCCACCCTATGTTCTCGCCCCATGCCAATCCGCTAAAATAGCCACAGGCATTAATCCGCACGCCCCCGCCTACCGGTGCAAAATTGATCCATCCCACATTCTCACCCCATGCATAGCCGGAGAGATTTCCTGTATTATCATTTCTCACACCACCAGAGGGAGGGCTCAGGTTGATCCAGCCGATATTTTCACCCCAGGCGTAGCCGCTGACCGCATGGTCGGTCACGGTAACGCCGAGTCCCTGAGAGGGATTGAGATTGATCCATCCCACATTCTCAGTGTATGCGTATGATGAGCCATTACTGTCAGGATCAATATTCTCTTTAAAAATAACCGTATATGTATATGTAGTCGTAATCGTATTCCCTGCCTGATCTGTAGCAGATACAGTAAAGGTGTGGATTCCTACCGTTGAAGTGTCAATGAATCCACCGCCTGGGACAGTGCCTGTAATGCTGGAGATGCCGGAAAGGGTGTCTGTAGCTGTATAATTGGCAGAGACAGGGTCGTTGATAAAATAGGTTCCACCGTCAATAATGCCGGATATTGTGATGACCGGCATTGTCCTGTCTATCTGAAAGTTCAGTGTTTGACTAAGTTCCGTATTCCCGGCATAGTCAACTGCATAGTAACTGAGGGAATGCCCCCCCTCTGTCGTAACATTAAAGGATGCGCTGCTTCCGGCTGTCACAACTTCAGGATTGCCGTCAAGGGTATAATGAATCTCCTTGACCCCAGTACCACAATCAGAGGAATATATTAAGATATTTACCTCATTCTTAAACCAGGAGGATGGAGGAATATTCGTGGACGTGGAGGGTTTGCCTAATTCCCATGAGGTCCTCAACCTGAATTGGGCGTTACTGTCAGGTCCAAAGTTGATCCACCCGATGTTCTCGCCCCATGCCTGCCCGCTGAAGTCGCCGCACTCATCAATCTGAACCCCACCGCCTGTCGGCTCGAAGTTAACCCAGCCGATATTCTCACCCCATGCATTACCAGAGAGGTTACCAGCCCCGTTATTGATAATGCCATAGCTCAGCGTACCGCAACTACCCGTATCAAGGCAGGAGAGGCTGATCCAGCCGGTATTCTCAGACCAGACAAAACCGGTAACCAGCGAGTCGGTCACGGTGACACCAGGGCTGAGCGGCGCATCAAAGTTGAGCCAACCTATATTCTCGCCATATGTGTAGCGGGAGCCGTTGCTGTCGGGATCAATATTGCCAGCTGCGACTGAAGAGATCCATAAAAATAGCGCAGGGATTATAGCCAATAGTAAAGATAGAAAAGATCCCTTTCGCACTTTAAAATCCTCACTCCTGATTTTGCTCATCCGAAAATCCCTTCGACTATGTCAGAAAAATTTGTTTGTTGCCAATAGAGGGACATTCTTGTTCCTTTGATTTTCCGATAGATAAATCAGTTACCTCAATTACCAAGCCCACCACGCACACACCATGCTAAACCGGCTAACGTGTTATTAACTGGGTATACCTCCCCAGTGGCAAAGTACACATGCCACACATCTAAACCAGTTGAAATAGAAGTGAAATAAGATGAAACTAACGATATGTTATCGAAAGGATGACCGCTGGGTAGCTTAGTAGGATTATTCATTGAATAGTCTACCAAGCTGGCAAGCTCATCTGTACTGGGAAGCCTCCATCCTTTTCGTCCACCGACGATTTTATTAAAACAATGAGATCTGGCATCTCCCCAATTATAACCAAGTGAATTTGAACTCGGTGTTTTCTCCCACACCAACCCCGTCTCCTTATCCAACGCCGCTGCCCCCCCCATGACCAGTTTGAACCGCTCTGAGGCCGGGAGTACCTGGTCCCATGTCGGCGGTATCTGATCAAGCGTCTTCATCGTGGGCCCTGGCGGGGCAGTGGGGTTCAGATCCCCGGCATGTGCAGGCACAATTGATACAGCAAGCAACATCATCCCTAACAGACCCAATAACCCTTTTCTAAACTTCTTCTGCATGGCTGTCTCCTCCTTTAAGATTAAGTTAATATTATTTTAGAGCCACTCTACCACACCACAGTTCACGGATTGTTCACCGATTCAGGGGTTTTTGGGATTTTTTAAAGCGCCCCCACCTTTTCTATATCAAAAAGGATAGCAGGATATACCATCCCCTGAGCCTCGCAGTCTATGATCCAGTCATTCTTATCCGGTGATCCTGAGCCTGCACAGCCGTCTGTCTTTTGCAGTATGTCGTTTTGAAGCTGGCCTTGTGCATCTGCATATAATCCTGCTTCTATATTGGCTATCAGTGATGGTTCGATACTAAGGGAAAGATCACCCTCTTATCTTCCCCCCAGCAGATTCATTGCCCTCATGACTTGCAAACCTATCCTTCCTTGTTCATAACAGTCTAACACCCAGTCATTCCTGTCTGGGGCGCCGGAGGTCGCGCATCCATTGATCTTATCAAGGATGTCATTCTGGAGTTTGTTGACTGCATCCTGATAGAGTTCCTGGTCTATCATGGAGATAGTGGCATTGATCTTGTTCGTTAAGGCATGTTGAAGGTTTTTGTTCCTGAGGCTTTCAGGATAGAGATGATTAATCAGATAGATGGCCTCGTTCAGTGCATCAATCGCCGCGCTCTGGACAGATATGGCCACGATATTCACATTGGCCGGGTCACTATCAATCAGCCCGTCATTTACCGTAAGGCTGACAACATAGAAACCGGGTTGGTCTGCCACAAAACTCGTTATTGGGTCTGCAGTGCTGGAGATGGTCGCTATGCTATCCGGCGGCCTTGACACCATACTCCATTTATATGAAAGCGAATCACCATTGGCATCCGTGCTCCCATTACCATTCAGGGAAACGGTATCCCTTACAACAACGGACTGATTCCCCCCGGCATCTGCAACAGGCTTCACGTTAATGAAACTCACAGTAACGCTATCCTGTTCACTGACGACCCACGAATCAGTTACCCTGAGGCTTACGATATAATCCCCATGTACATCTGCCACAAAGGTTGGTTTTGAGGCAGAAGGGTCAGAAAGGGTTGCTCCACTCCCTGATGGTTTCTGCGTGATATTCCATGAGTAATCAATCAGGTCGCTATCAAGGTCGTAGCTCTTGCTCCCATCCAGCAGGACCAATGAGCCAAGGCTGATTATCGCCTGGTCAGACCCCGCGGCTGCCACCGGTGCAGTATTAAAGGTACTGACTGTTACGGTAGCCGGGGCACTGCCGATATTGAAACTGTTTCTAACGGTAAGCTCTATAGTATAGTCACCCATAACGTCGGCTGTGAAGGATGGATTTACAGTATCTTGATTAGACAGTATCGCTGTGCTTCCGTCAGGCCTGGCCTTGATCGTCCAGGAATAACTCAATGGATAATTGCCATTTGGGTCATAGCTGCCGCTTCCATCGAGTGTAACAACCGTTCCCGCATGTACCGTCTGTGCTCCGCCTGCCTTTGCAACAGGGACATCAGGGAGAGGGGTGGCATAAAAACCGAACAGGGCGGCATTCTCGAAGACCCCGACAATCTTGTCAGATTCATTAATATCATATAATGTCGTCGCCGAGGGGATACCCGGAAAATCTATAACAGTATAATTGATCCCGTCAAATATAAAGCCATGTGAACCTGAGGGATCTTGGTAATCCTGAAAATATCTCCCCACCACCTTGCCCTTGTCATTAATACCAAAGACATGCGTCATTTTAAATCCGGGGAAATCTATAGTCTTGTATGTAGCACCATCAAAGATAAAGCCATGATCGACCCCGTTAGCAGAATATCTGCCGGCGATAGCGTCGTGGTTATTGATGGCAAAGGCCAAGGTTCTGGAAGCCCCTGGCACATCGACAGGAGTATAAGTGTCAGTCGCTATGTCAAACACAAACCCATGTCCACCCATGCTGCCGCTGTAATAATAGCCTACCACCTTGCCATTGTCATTAATCCCATATGCCTGTGTCTCTGTTGCATTTTCAACATCAAGTGTCCTGTAACTATTGCCATCTTTTATATATCCATGTCTTTGATTGTTGTTGTCTAAAAATGTTCCTACGATGATGCCATTGTTATTATATATCCTTGCATAAATAAAGCGACATAATATTTGAGCTAAACTCAAACTATGCTGATGGTTATGGCTCATTACTGATAAGGATGCAGATAGCCAATGATCTGAGACGGATTTTTTTGAATACTCCGGAATGTTGAAGTCAATGCGGAACGAAGTTCGTCCTGAGTTGCAAAGTATCGGTGGT
>JACRHF010000069.1 GCA_016217665.1 Nitrospirota bacterium
CATTACAAAGCAGGCCGATGCCGATGCCCTTCCCACGATTACAGATACCTATCCATTTAAGGATTTAAATAAGGCCGTGGTCCATGTCAATACACAGTTCGCTGATGGCTATAACGGAAAGAAGCCCGCACATCAGGGGGGCCATGGTCATTAAAGGTAACCGGTGTCATTGCGAGCGAAGCGAAACAATCTGAAACGCGATTGCTTCGGGACTAAAGACCCTCGCAATGACGAACAGTAGAAAGTTTAGGAATTTGCTATGAATAACGATATCCGTAACGTCATCATCATCGGTTCAGGGCCGGCAGGTCTTACTGCGGCCATCTATGCGGCGAGGGCAGACCTGAAGCCCCTCGTCATAGAAGGCTCACAACCCGGCGGCCAGTTGACGATCACTACCGATGTGGACAACTATCCGGGATTCCCGGAGGGGATCAATGGGCCGCAGCTTGTCATGGATATGCACAAGCAGGCTGAACGGTTTGATACCGAGTTTATCTCCGGGGAGATCACGTCGGTTGATCTGTCCCGCAGGCCCTTTGTTGTGACTGTCGGTGACAGGTCTTACAGAGGGGAGACACTCATTATTGCAACCGGGGCCTCGGCAAGATGGCTTGGCCTTGAGTCTGAGAAGAGGCTGATGGGGAGCGGTGTTTCCGGGTGCGCTACCTGCGACGGATTTTTCTTTAAGGGGAAAGAGATCGTGGTTGTGGGGGGAGGGGATACCGCCGTGGAGGAGGCCGCCTTCCTTACCCGGTTTGCCGCAAAGGTCTCCATCATCCACAGGCGTGACCAACTCCGGGCCTCCAGGATCATGCAGGAGAAGGCATTAAAAAATAATAAGATCTCCTTTGTATGGGATTCTGTTGTGGAGGATATCCTTGGGGGAGATGTGGGACATGTGACAGGGGTACGCGTAAAGAATGTCAAAAGCGGGGCAGTATCAGATATCCCCTGCAGTGGCGTCTTTATAGCAATAGGACATACCCCGAACACAAAGATATTCGAAGGAAAGTTAGAAATGGATGAGAAGGGGTATATCGTTCTGAAAGAACGCACATTCACAAGTGTAACAGGTGTCTTTGCTGCCGGCGACGTGGCAGATCCCTATTACAGGCAGGCGATTACTGCCGCAGGGATGGGGTGTATGGCCGCGATTGACGTGGAGAGATTTTTAGAGGGGTAGTTGGTAAGTTAATTGATAGATATCATTAGCAACATCAAGGGCCGCATCGGGGAATTCCTCACCACATATACTCGCAGTCTCCCAAACTGTCATTATGCAGATATCCGTCTCGAGATAAACGACACACGCTGGGCCTCTGCAGAAGACGGGAAGCCAAAGGCTGCCGGGAGGGATGAGGGGGGCTCTTTTGGTATCCGGGTGATCGGAGGCGGCGCTAAAAAGGCCCCGGGTTATTATGGCCGCATTTTTGGTCTTAAGGATATAGACAAGCTTAAAGAACTTATCAAAGAGGGACTGAATCATGCCCATGCGCGAGCCCTTGCGAACAGCAAAAATAAGGAGAGATTATCCGTTGCATTAGAAGGATTCGGTAAGACCCTGTGGGACACTCAACTCTCCTCCGTAGAGATCCATCGGGATACAGTGCCCGCCATCTATCAGATAGCCCCAGGGACAATTTCCCCGCAGGAGATACTTCGCCTCTCTGAAGAGGCCTCAAAAAGGATTAAGGGATTATCAGGCATTCAGTTCAACGATATTACGGTATACACTCAATCAATTGGCGAATTATTTATAAGTACAGAGGGTGCCCTTATAGATCAGTATTTTGCCTACACCCAGGGGAATGTCTATGTAGTCGCCTCTGGAAAGGAGGGGCAACAGGAGCTTTATGAATATGTAGGAGATCAGAGAGGGTGGGAGGCAGTCAGCGAAGGGGTCAATGTGCAGGGGATGAACCTGTTGGATTTTTCAATGAGGGTGGCAAAGGATGCCTTGGCCCTCGCGGATGCTAAACCGTTCCGTTCTACCGAGAAAGAGGCCGTGGTCGTCACCGACCCCTATTTCAATACCCTTCTCTCTCATGAGGTCATTGGACACCCGACAGAGGCAGACCGGATATTGAAGTATGAGACGGCCTATGCCGGCAGGAGCTGGTTCTTTAGAAATTTTAATGAAAATTTTATAGGGAAACAGGTGGCCTCACCGTTGATAACCACCTACTCTGACCCATCACTCCCAGGCTATGGTCATTACAGGTATGACCATGAGGGGACCAAGGGGAAGAGGGTTATCCATATTGACAGGGGCATACTGAAAGAGTTTATGAACAGCAGGCAGACGGCAGCGCTCCTCGGCGCAGAGCCAAATGGTTCTTATAAGGCTACAGATGCCTCTCTTGTCCCTCTGATTCGTATGTCAACCACCGTATTTGCACAGGGGAATACAGATCCCCGGAAGATTATCGGGGATGTGAGTGATGGTTACTATCTCTGGGGGATGCATACCCCTTCGATTTCAGAGTCGAGAGAGAACTTTACCATATCGGCCATAAAGACCTACAGGATTCATCGCGGCGAGCTGAAGGAACTTTACCGGGGTGGAGGTGTCAGCGCCGATAGTATGAGCTTCTTTATGAGTGTGGATGCCGTGGGGAACGATTTTAAGATCTATCCCATTGCAAACTGTGGCAAGGGACAGCCGATGCAGACCAAGCGGCTTGGCAACGGCGGTCCAACATTGCGGGGCCGCGCAAGGGTAGTCGGCGGCGGGTAAATACATCATGATTCCTATTGAAATACTCAAGAAAATAGTCTCCGACGGCCTCGATTTTATCAAGGCCCAGAAAGATATCTCAGACGCTGAGATATTCGCCAGCTCCCTCTCCCATCTCCTCTCCCGCGTCAACTATACCTCGTCCATTCCATGCAACGGAGTGGAGGAACCAAAATCAACCTTATCCTACGGGGTTGGCGTACAGGCCGTTTTTAAAGAAGGCAACAAGAAGAGAATGGGTTTTGGGAGTCAGATAGGCGATATCTCGATTGACGGTATAAAAAGCGCCGTGGAGAAGGCGAGACTCTCTGCGGTGGAGGACCCTGATTTCTATGGTCTGCCTGTTCCATCCGCAAATTCCGGGGACACCTTACTTAATTCAGAATTAAGTAAGGTGTCCCCGGAATTACAGAGGTTGATGGATATTAGTGATGAGCAGTTAGTAGATCTTGGCTGGAAGGCCCTCGAAGGCGCGCTCATGACCTTTAAAGAGCACAAGCTGACGGAGTCTATTATTGTGGGTGGTGATATCAGTATTGTCCAGGAGAGGATGGCCATCGCAAGCACAACAGGCATTGCGGCATGGGACGAGGCCGCCAATGCATCCGCCTCCCTGACTGCGATGATTGAGTCTGATAATGCGAAGGGAAGCGGCTGGGACATTGGCATGCGGCTGAGCGATTTTGCCCCGGAGAATGCGGGAAAGTCTGCGGCAATGAGCGCCATTCATTCAAGACAGGGACGCCGTGTTCCTTCGGGGAAATACCGTCTGATATTAGGCCCTCAGGCAATTGCGGACCTGCTCTGTCATGTTGTGCTCCCTTCCTTGACCCTTTCAGTGGTAGATGCCGCAAGCTCAACATTCCTCAAAAAATATGGACAGCGTATCGCAGACAAACGTCTCACGATCTTTGACCACGGGGCGATGCCTGACCTCCCCATGAGCAGGCGATACACCTGTGAGGGCCTGGCAACGGGTCGTACAGATTTAATAAAGGAGGGGGTGCTTACAGGATATCTATCTAACGATTACTACAGGAACAAGGTCTTAAAAGATCCATCCTCTAAAGATAAGATAGGCGCTGAGCCGGCGGCCATAGAACGTGCCTTTGCGCCGCGCAATGGTTTCAGACCAGGTGAGTCGATGATCAGAAACTTCATGGGCAGACCCTCTATAGCCCCAACCAATGTCATTGTAGAAGGTTCAGAGATCACCCCTTTGGATGATCTTATGAAAATGATCGGGGAGGGTATTTACATCGGCCGGATCTGGTACACCTATCCAATCAATGGTCTCCTTGCCGGGGATTTTACCTGCACCGTGATAGGAGATTCCTATATCATCGAGGACGGAAGGATGGCTGCCCCGCTGAAGCCAAACAGCATCCGGATCGCGGATAACATTCACAACCTCCTGAATCAGGTGATCGGGATCACAGGAGACAGAAAACCCGCCCTCCTCTGGGGCGCCTCAGAAGTCATCTACTCACCAGAAATCGCCGTCCAGGATGTCAGTCTCTATTGCATCGGTGAGTAAATGGCATATAGCTCATTCGACGGGGCTGGAGTCTTGGAAAAGATGAGCGTTTTTGGGCTGAGGGTAAACATAAGATGACGGATACAGATAAAGAGAGTTTAGAAAAAGTCGATGCCATTAAGTCTGTTCTTGACCGCTACCGCCCCTTTCCTGAACATGTCGTTTAACAACTCAGGGATTATTATCGCATTGGCCTGACCTTTACCTCCAATGCCATTGAAGGAAACACTCTGACAGAGTCAGAGACGAAGGTTGTCATTGAGGATGGCCTGACCATCGGTGGGAAGTCCTTAAGAGAGCATTCTGAGACGATAGGACATGCGAGGGCCTATGACCATATTTACTCCCTTCTGAACAGAGCCTTATCTGAGGATGATGTTCTGTATCTTCACAGGCTCTTTTTTCAGCAGATAGAACCGGAGAATGCCGGAAAGTACCGGCAAAGAAATGTCATCATTACCGGGACTGATTTCTTGCCTCCTGATTATCGTGAGGTTTCTAAGTTAATGAAAAGGCATGTTGAAAATCTCAACAGATCTCTGATAGATCAACACCCTCTTGAATGGGCAAGCGACCTGGATGCTGAATTTGAATCCATTCATCCTTTTATAGATGGCAATGGAAGAATAGGGAGGCTTCTATTAAGTATCGCAACGATGAGAAATGGCTATTGTCCTGCGATTATTCCTCCAGCAAGAAGGGCAGAATATATCGCAGCGCTGCAAAAGGCAAATAAAGGGGACCTGTATAAGCTAAGGTCTTTTATCCTGAGCGTTGTCTATGAAGAGATGAAGTCATTAAAGAGACTCGTGGAAAGTCTCGTTAAGTAAGAAGTTGGAATTCCCACGGATAGATCAGGGCTTCTCTAAAATCTACTATTTGACAGTAGACATTTGTCTTGACAAATGTCCCATGCCCTATTATACTTTGCCATAGAATATTGAAGCTCCCTGCAGCAAACTGCAGGGTTAGCGAGCGCTATGCATTTTCATGGTTCGGAGGCAAATGTTATGCAGACAAAAGAGGCCGCAAAGAAGAGGGTGCGCGTAACGCCACGTAAAGATGCCAGGACTCTAAAAAAGAGTAGTGCACTTGAAATAATAACACACTGTGAGGCATTAGGGATTGACATCAAAATATTATCCTCCTGTCTTGCTGTTAACCCGAAGACCATTCAGCGATGGAGAGAGGGGCTTGCAGAACCAGGTGAGTCAGCATTACGCTCCTTAGAGAAGTTGGAGACCGTATATCAGTTGGCAGCAAGACTGCTTAGAAAGGACTTGTGGAAGGCGTGGTTTCACTCTGCTAATCAAACATTGGGAGAAGAATCTCCGGTAGATTTATTGAGTCGGGGTGAAGTTGACCAGGTGAGAAATGTACTCGGGATGCTGGAATGGGCAATCTATTCATAGTCTATGGCATTGAGGCCCAATCTCACAGCCTTATCCTCCCTCACAACAGTTTCATTCGAAAAATCTGTCTACAGAGCGGTTGTTGAAAGATTTAAGGATAAGGTCCTTTCTACAGAAGGCAACAGATTTTTCCCCGGACGTTATCACCTGTCAGGAGAAGGCGGGATCCTTTACACCTCACTTACAAAGGAGATTGCAATAAAAGAGATAGAACGTCATGCGTCTCGTGCCATGTTGCAGGAAAGATTGGCCATAGCTAAGATTAATATCAGGCTTGATAAGGTGCTCGACCTTACGCAGGCATCCACTCTCAAGATTCTTGGCTTATCAAAAAATGATCTCATCTCCTCCGATTATTCAAAGACCCAGGCCATCAGTATGATTGCAAGAGAGGCTGGATTCCGGGGGCTCATTGTGCCATCAGCAACGAGTGCAGGTAATAATCTGATTATCTTTGAGAATAACCTCGGCAAAGGGTGTTTGATCGAGATTGAAGATATCAGTTTACATTGACCTTCATGCCATCAGCAGGTGAGGCTAACTCCATGTTATTATATCAGTAACTTCTTAAGCGCCTGTCAAACGATCCCGATGTAGAGGATGTGAGTAAGACACGAAAAATTGTTGTTTCCTCTCTGTTGGTTGGGTGTCTGTCTTTAGTCCTGATTGTTCAAGCCGCCTCTCTTGTTCATTCAACGCACCCAGGCAAGATCATGATCCTGGAATACCATAAGATAGACTATCCGGAGAGCCGTTGGACCAGGACCCCTGAGAATTTCAGAAATGATTTACAGCGGTTCTATGAGAAGGGTTACCGGCTCATCCGAATGGATGATTTTCTGGAGAACCGTATCCGTGTGGAGAAGGGCCGCACTCCTCTTATCCTGACCTTCGATGACTCTTCACCCGGACAGCTCCGCTTCCTGTCGGACGAAAAGGGGGGATACCGGGTGGACCCTGCCTGTGCAGTGGGGATCCTCGAATCCTTCCACACTGTCCATCCTGACTTTGGGTTGGCAGCCACCTTTTTTGTCCTGCCGGCGGCTGATCCCCCGAACCGGCTCTTCAACCAGCCGGAGTACGCGCAGGAAAAGCTGCGGTATCTCGTGCGCAAGGGGTTTGAGATCGGCAACCATACCTACTGGCATGCTACCTTGTCCAAGATGAGCCCTGAAGGGGTCCGGCGCCAGTTCGCCCTCGCTGTGAAGACTATTCAAGAGGCTGTTCCCGGATACCTCCCCAAGGCCCTTGCCTTGCCTATGGGGATCTATCCTAAAGATACGACTCTTCTCCTCAAGGGTTCCTATGAAGGGGTGTCTTATCAGCACCTCGGAGTGATGATGGTCGCCGGAGGTCCTGCGGTCCCACCGGGAAACTCATCCTTCAATCCGCTTAGGATTCCAAGGATCCAGGCCGTGGAGTCAGAGATGAACTACTGGCTCCGCTATTTTGACAACCATCCAGAGGAACGCTATACAGGCAACTAATCTTTCTCAAGTAATCTTGAGAACTGATGGTGATGTTCTTCCTCTTCCTCAAGGATGTCCGTAAAGAGATTGGCTGTCACCACATCGCCTTCTTTCTCGGCAAGGGTTATGATCTTTCTATAAAGGGCCAGGGCCTCTTCCTCTGCCTTTTTATCAAGCTGCAGCATCTCCTTGGCAGTCTTTCCAACTTCGATGGGCGACGGCTGGTGGGTGGGGACCCCTCCCAGATAATAAAGTCTCTCGGCGATCTTTTCTGCATGTTTCATTTCTGCGATCGAGATCTTTTTGAAGATATCCCCTAAGGCCTCTGCATGAATCCCCTTCACCATCACATGCTGCCATATGTACTGAATACTGACCTGAATCTCCCTCGCGATTGCATCATTCAGCCTGTCCAATAATTCCTTGTTTGCCATAAAATCTCCTTTCTCCTGTCCTAAGCCTTGGACGGAACTTCCTGGTATAGTTTCATGGAGCAGAACTTCGGACCGCACATGGAGCAAAATGTCGCCTCTTTAAAGGAGGGCTGGGGGAGCGTCTCATCGTGCATCTTCCTTGCGGTCTCAGGGTCCATGGACAGATCAAATTGCCGGTTCCAGTCAAAGGCAAACCTTGCCCGAGAGATCTCATCGTCCCGGTCCCGTGCCCCCTTCCGGTGACGGGCAATATCCGCGGCATGGGCCGCGATCTTGTAGGCAATGATCCCTTGTTTAACGTCTTCTAAATTGGGGAGGCCGAGATGCTCTTTGGGGGTCACATAGCAGAGCATGGCCGCCCCTGCATAGGCCGCTACGGTGGCACCAATGGAAGAGGTGATATGGTCGTAACCCGGCGCAATATCCGTCACAACAGGGCCAAGGACGTAGAATGGCGCACCGTGGCACACCTCGATCTCTCTTTTTACATTCATCTCGATTTGGTCTAAAGGAACATGGCCGGGACCTTCAATCATCACCTGCACGTCTTCTCTCCATGCCTTCAATGTAAGCTCCCCGAGTACGGACAGCTCTGCAAACTGGGCCTCATCACTGGCATCTGCAAGACAGCCCGGACGCAGGCCATCGCCCAGACTGAGACTGACATCGTACCGCTTGCATATCTCCAGGATCCTGTCGAAGTGGGTATAGAGCGGGTTTTGCTGGTTGTGGTAGGCCATCCATTGCGCCATGATGGCGCCGCCGCGGCTCACAATTCCCAACATCCTCTTCGCGGCTAACGGGAGAAACTCTTGAAGCAGGCCGCAGTGGATGGTCATGAAGTCCACGCCCTGCCGGGCCTGTATCTCGATGACTTCCAGGAGGTCATCGATCGTGAGCTCATGGATCTCACTGACACGTTCAACCGCCTCATAGATAGGGACGGTGCCGACCGGCATCGGGCTGTTCCTGATGATCCTCTCACGGATCTCATGGATATTTTTCCCGGTGCTCAGGTCCATCACCGCATCCACGCCATGTTTGATGCAGATGTTCAGTTTTGCCAGCTCTTCTTCTTCAGAAGATGAGAGGGAAGAGTTTCCGATGTTGGCATTGACCTTACATCTTGCCGCAATCCCGATCCCCATCGGTTCAAGATTGGTGTGGTGAATATTGGCAGGGATAATCAGGCGCCCTTCAGCAATCTCCGAACATACGAATTCAGGCTCAAGATGCTCCAGATGGGCGACATGCTGCATCTCCCCGGTGATAACCCCTTTACGGGCATGGTGCATCTGGGTGACGTTGCCGGTCCGGGATTTTACCCAATCTTTTCTCATGGCTTCTCCAATTGCGGGGTTAGAAAACCCCGCTTATCGATAGGTGGGACATCTTGTCCCGCCTGCATCTCATACTTTTAATCGTCCATGATCTATGATGGTCTCACTCTTCCCATTCCCATATTCCAATATCAGGGTAGGGGAGAAGAATACATAGTCCTCATGAAAGTTCGCACTGTTATTTCCACCGAAGGCGGTATTGTCTCCCAGGGCGATGTGGGTGGTCCCCAGGATCTTTTCGGCCTCGAGGATGTTATCCGGCCTTGCCGCTTTATCGTTTGTCCCTATCCCGAGTTCAGCAATGTTGGCCGCTTCCGGACTCACCTGGAATATCCCTTCCAAGTATTTCAGAAATTCAGGGTCTCCCTCCATCCCGACGACCCCCCCGTCTTTGATGGTGAGGGATACACGGGGAGAGAGTTTCCTCGTTGTGGACCACTCCAGCACCAGGACCCCTTCTGACGTTCCTTCCACAGGCGCGATATAGACCTCCCCTGCAGGCAGGTTTCCGAAGCTCCCCTTTGCCGTGATTATCCCTGTGTCTGCGTGGCCCGTCCGCCCCCTGATGCTTAGCCGGAGCTCTGTTCCGATTGAAGACCTCATGATCACGCTATCCGTCCTCGTCAGGAGGCCGGCAATTGATTCGGTCCTCTTTGCAATCCGGTCCCAGTCGACATCCATCGGGCCTGAAAACATCTCAGGGTCAAAGAGGGGCATACTCGCATAGCGTGTCCCTTTGATCTTTGTCAGGAGGTGGCGGAATCTCGTGTGGCTTGTTGAGAAGTTCGACATGGCAATGACCGCATCGACCATGTCATCGGTGTGGTCTGATAATATTTCATGCGCCATCTCCACATCCCCGGGCATTGCCTTTTTTGTGATCAACCTCTGGAGGATGCCGGCCTTCTTAAGTCCTTCTACGGCCTTATCGCCAAAGGCCAAAGCCCATACGGCCTCAGGCGGCTCGTATCCATTACTTGGCAGCGCTTCATATTTATAAAACTGGGCTGTTGTGATCTTACCGGTAAGTTCAGCTACCCGTTCTACCGCCTTTTCAAGACGGCGGCATCTGTCCATTCCCGCAGGCTCAAATCTTCCTTCCTGCATATGGTCTGTAAACACAAGGACACGCTCACCCTTGTGGATGCCCATATTGATATTGAGGAGCTTTTCTATAGCCTGATCCATGTGATTATACACTAAAGGATGAAAAGGGGACAGATTTATTTTCTGCCCCTTTTGCGGGGCAGAAAATAAATCTGTCCCCTTTTCATCTAATGATTACACACTAACGACTTCTTCTATCTCAGGGATCATGGCCTTGAGGTGTCTTTCAACCCCGAGCCTCAGGGTATAGGTAGAACTTGGGCATCCTGAGCAGGCGCCCATGAGACGGACCTTTACGGTCGAACCTTCGAGCCCCATCAGGTGTATATCTCCCCCGTCTCTCTGCAAGGCAGGTCTTATCATCTCAAGGACCTCCTCAACCCTTTCCTTATCAAGCACTGTTTCCATGAAAGATTCCTCCTTTAATTTTTAATGCTGTTCCAATATAATACAGCAAGATAGCGGGATTTGCAAGGGAAGGATCTGAGGATTCATATGGCCACAGGTAAATATAAGGACCTTTTGAAACATCTTGGCTTCCAGTCCTTTCTCTGGACTCAGTTTCTCGGGGCCTTTAATGATAACTTCTATAAGATCGTGGTCTCGCTCTTTGCTATTGAGGCCGCAAAAAAATATGGGGAGGGAGGGAGTTTTTACCTCTCTCTGGCCGGGGCCCTTTTTATCCTCCCCTTTTTCCTTTTCTCCGGTTATGCAGGCCACTTAGCGGATGTCTTCAATAAGCGCAGCGTCCTGATTGTGACGAAGAGCTTTGAGATCATTGCCATGAGCCTTGGTCTCTTTGCATTCTTGTCCGGACGGATTGAACTCATGCTGGGGGTTCTTTTCCTGATGGCCCTGCAGGCCGCTTTCTTTAGCCCGGCCAAATACGGGATCCTCCCGGAGATGCTCCCCTATAAAGACCTCTCCAGGGCCAACGGCCTGCTGGAGATGAGCACCTTTCTTGCCATTATCCTGGGAACCTCACTTGGGAGTGTGGTCTTCGGCGTATGGAAAGGTCGTGTGGAGCTGATGGGTCTTGCGGTCATTATGATCGCCATCGCCGGCACTGTAACCAGTTTTGGCATTTCAAGGGTCCCCCCCTCAGGCGCTGTCAAGCCTTTTCAGATCAATCCCTGGGCCGAGATTGCCATTGGTTTAAAACGGCTTTATAAAGAGAAGCCCCTCTGGCTTACGGTCATAGGGATATCCTATTTCTGGTTTTTGGGCGCCCTGCTCCACATGAACATCCTCCTCCTGGGCAAGGAGGTGATGAGGCTGGACGATCAGTGGATAGGGATTCTCGTGGCCTTTCTTGCCGTTGGGATAGGTGTTGGAAGCCTTGTTGCCGGCCGCCTCTCCGGGGATAATATTGAGCCCGGACTGATTCCCTTCGGATCTATTGGCATGGGTGTCTTCTCGGTACTCCTTTCCTACGGGGCGGCTTCTTATACCCTGACAGCCGCAGCGCTTGTCCTCATTGGATTTTCAGCCGGGTTGTTCATTGTCCCCCTGAATGCCTTCCTTCAGCGGGAGAGCGGGCATCAGGAGAAGGGTCGGTTGATCGCCGCAAACAATTTTTTGAATACCGGCGGGGTACTGCTGGCCTCCGGAGTCCTCTGGCTATTCCGGGACTTCCTTCAGATGCCGGCGGACCGGATCATAAAGATCTTCGGGTTCTTTACCTTTATAGCCACCGCCTACATCGTGAGGGAGTTGCCGAAATTCCTGATCCGGTTTGTCCTGGTGGTCCTGATCAATACAGTCTACAGGGTCCGGGTTGTGGGGCAGGAGAATATCCCGGAGAGAGGACCGGCCCTGCTGGTGTGCAATCATATGTCCTTTGTAGATCCGCTCCTGGTGGGGTCCTGTGTGCAGAGGTTTATCCGTTTTATCATCACCAGGCCTTATTACAATATAAGGACCCTGCAATGGTTCTTCGCCCTCATGAAGGCGATCCCGATCTCTGAGGGGAGTCGAAAGGACATCCTCAAATCGATAGAGCGGGCTCGGGAAGAACTCTCTCAGGGGAAATTGGTGTGCGTGTTTGCCGAGGGCGCGATCAGCCGGACAGGGAATCTCCTCCCTTTTAAAAGGGGGATGGAGAGGATCACCGAGGGGTTGGATGTCCCGGTCATACCGGTTCATTTAGACCGTATCTGGGGGAGTCTCTTCAGTTTTAGCGGAGGCCGGTTCTTATGGAAGCTGCCCAGGCGGATCCCCTATCCGGTGACGGTCTCCTTTGGAAAACCGATGCCGGCGATCTCAAAGGCATGGGAGGTGCGTCAGGCGATTATGGAGCTTGGGAGTGAGGCGGTCCAATATCGCAGGACATCCGGAGATCTCCTCCATTTAAGGTTTATGAAAAATGCCAGGCGGCGCTGGAGATCGTTGTGTATCGCTGACTCCAGCGGCAAGGAGCTAAACTATGGAAAGGCCCTTGTGGGGAGCCTTGTGTTTGCCCGCTGGATGAGAAACAAACATCCGGGGGAAAAGATGATCGGCCTTCTCCTGCCGGCGTCTGTTGCCGGGGCCTTGGCCAATATAGCGATACTCATGGCCGGAAAGGTCCCGGTGAACCTGAACTTTACTGCAGGACGGGAGGCGATGGCCTTGGCAGTACAACAGAGCGGCATCAAGACCATCCTCACCTCCCGCATGTTCTTAGAGAAGGCAAAGATAGCAGAGATGGAAGGGATGGTCTTTCTCGAAGAGATGATGAGAGAAATTCCCCCGTTTCAGAAGGCGGTTGCCATGCTGCTGGCCCTTTTCCTCCCCGCAAGCCTCCTTCAGAGGCTTATTTCCACTGAGAAGATGAATCCGGATAGCCTTGCGACGGTGATCTTCACCAGCGGGAGCTCCGGTATCCCTAAAGGGGTGATGCTGTCGCATCATAACATCCTCTCCAATGTAGAAGGATTTGCCCAGGTCTTTCAGCTGACAGGGAAGGACAGGGTTATGGGGGTGCTTCCATTCTTCCACTCCTTCGGGTTCACGGGAACCCTCTGGTTCCCCCTCGTATCCGCGTTTGCTGCGGTGTACCACCCAAGCCCGCTGGATGCAAAGGCCGTCGGTGAGATGGTCAACCGGTATAAGGCCACGCTCCTGATCAGTACACCGACGTTCTGTGCGACATACCTTAAGCGATGTACAGCGGAAGAGTTCTCCTCCCTGCGATATGTCATTGTAGGGGCAGAGAAGTTACGCGCCCCCTTAGCTGAAGGCTTTAAAGAGAAGTACGGACTGGATTTGTTGGAAGGGTATGGCTGTACTGAGATGGGACCTGTCGTGTCTGTGAACATCCCGGATGTTCAGGGCGCCTCACAGAGACAGACCGGGCTTAAGCCATATACCGTAGGGCACCCCATCCCGGGTGTGGTTGCAAAGGTGGTGGACCCTGAGACGGGTAAACCCCTTCCGGCAGGGACTGAGGGAATGCTCCTTGTCAAGGGACCCGGCCGGATGGCCGGCTATTTAGGTCAGCCTGAAAAGACCCGGGAGGTTTTGCAGGACGGCTGGTACATCACAGGGGATATCGGCTGCATTGATCACCACGGCTTCATCACCATTACAGACCGCCTGTCACGGTTCAGTAAGATTGCAGGGGAGATGGTCCCCCATATCAAGGTTGAGGATGCGATCAGCAAGTTGCTGGGAGACGCCGTCTGTATCGTAACCTCCCTTCCTGATGAAGAGAAGGGGGAACGCCTGGTGGTGCTCCACACCTCCAAAGAGATGACGGCAGAGGAGATATGGAGGCAGTTGTGCCAGACAGATATCGCAAGACTCTGGATCCCCAGGCGGGAGAATATCTACTATATTGATGCGATCCCGACCCTGGGAAGCGGCAAGGCCGATCTGCGGCAGGCGAGGGTGCTTGCACGGCAGCTCTCAGCGTCGCCAACGAATTCCCCCCTTTAAAAAAGGGGGGACAGGGGGGATTAATCCATAGCAGAGGTCAGACCTGGTAAAAGGTTATGACCGGCCATCACCTGGAGGCAGCGGTGCAGGAAAATATCCCCAGAATCCGGTCCCGGCTGTCCAAGGCATCCTCTGTTTGTGTGCTGGCGGGGGCCGGCAACTCTGCCGACAGCGGGGTTCCTACCTTCCGGGGAAAAGACGGCCTCTGGCGGAATTTCAGGGCAGAGGAGCTTGCCACACCTGAGGCATTCAGAAGAGATCCTAAGCTCGTGTGGGAGTGGTATAACTGGCGCCGGGAGATCATCGCTACGAAGAGCCCCAACGCGGCGCATCTTGCGCTGGCGGCTATGGAGAGGCAGTCCCCCTCGTTTACCCTGATTACACAGAATGTTGACGGTCTCCATGCAAAGGCAGGTTCAAAGAACCTCATCGAGATCCATGGGAATATCTGGAAGGTGCGATGTACCGCCTGCGGATGCATTTCTATGAATGAGGATGTCCCTATCCCAATCCTTCCCCATTGTAGTCAGTGTAACGGGCTCTTGCGGCCCTATATCGTCTGGTTTGGCGAGTCATTGGATCCTGCAGACATCACCCGGAGCATGGATGCCTTACACCGTTGCGATGTTCTGCTCGTTGTTGGGACATCGGGCATTGTCCAGCCTGCGGCCTCCTTTGCCTCAGTGGCCAGGAATGCCGGGGCCTATGTCGTCGAGGTTAACGTAGAAGCAACCCTCAATTCTGATCTCGTTGATGAGACACTAATCGGCAGGGCATCAGAGATAGTCCCGATGTTCATCAAGGAGCTGGTTTGAGGGGTCAGGTCTTTAATCTTGATGTATGCCAAAATTAAAGACCTGACCCCCTTTTCGTTCGCCAGTTCATCTGCGGCGGCAGGCCATCAGATGGAGCGCCTTGTTAGGCTTTCTTCGCCTTTGCTCTGCGTTTTTTGGGCAGCAGCGGGATTAAACAACGCAAAGCCCTATTTACAGATTTCGAATCTGGGAAATACGCTTGAATATCCGGTTCTATAACAACTGCGCCCTCTTTTGGCATCACGTCCTTAGTGATAGTGGTGCCATCCGCCTTATGAATAGTGATCGTATACCCAACTTGCATGGCCCTGTAATGCTTGCCACGCACTCCGCCTCTAAAATCGTATTCGGTACGCATATTGTTCTCCTCCATCAGTACCATCTTAGTTGCTTCCTTTCTCATAAAGTTTCCGCTCCGATGAGGTTGCCTTGCGACTACTGATAATACGTATATTCGAGCCTCGTTCGGTATAAACCACTGCCAGTACATGGCCCTTATCAGAACTACCTATGTCAATATACCGTTGCTCCTCCACTGAATGGTCTGGATCAGGTATTGTAATTGAAAAGGGATCAAGAAAAATTGTTGTGGCTTCATCAAAACTGACTCTGTGTTTTTTGAGATTCGCTTTGGCTTTCTCTTCGTCCCACTCAAAGTTCAGTTTCATTATGGCTCCTTTGAACCATAGTGCATCGTTTAAGATTAACAGCGCGGCCTATCACATGCGGGCGCAGCGATGTGGGGCCAACCGCGATGTTGGACAGCGCACGAACCCATACTTCCCCCCCCAAAGCCTCCGCACCCGGCAGGTACATGCGCCAATTAGACGGTGGCCCGCTACGGATTACAGGATCCTGGCGATAAGATCGCCAAGTGAGGCAAAGTGCTGTGGCGGTGCAAGATCGGTCTCCTCGTTGACCTTGAAGTCACCGTCGCCACTAAGCTCGAATGCCCCGCTCTGGACACGATGCAGAACCTGGCTGCCAGTTAGGACATAGCCGGAACTGCTACTACGAAGAAGGAATACCACGAACCAGCGCTGAGCAACAGCTTCAAGACGATCAACCTGATTATGCGTGAGGCCCCAGAATCCCCGGCGGCCGGGAACATTGAACTCCTTCACATAGAGCACGCTCGGCTTCGGCTTTGTCGATACAACCAGCAAATTAGCCGAGCGCCGCCCACCAGAACCCCATGTGGCCACAGTGAGGCCACGGGACGCCAGAGCCCCGGCCAAGCCGGGGCGGAACTCTGCCAGTGCACTCATAATTGCACGAGCCTCCACCCAACTTATGATTATATGGTTTCCAGATGAACCTGTTTTGCGCGTTCTTTTTAAGATAATATACCATACATGAATGCGGCTAATCCATTTTTTTTCAACAATTCCCTTTTATTCTGATAGACCACGTCACAGCATTCCTGTTTTCCGCCGTTTTCTTGACATCATCAAAGCAAAATTGGATAATCCTTCAGTATCATATTATGACCTCATTGGACATGCTATTTCCAACTTAAGAACAGTAAATGGGAAAGAGGTTTCCATATGCTAACAAAAGAAGAAGTGATTATCCTTAGGACGATATTTCTTGAATTTGGGGATGAGGATCTCCGACAAAAACGCTTGGAGTTTCCATATGAGAATATGGAAGTAGAAGGTCTTGAAGGAGCCAAGAGTAGTACGCGCAAAGCCAATCTTGGTTTACTAATTAATGATCTAAAGGGCTTTGGAAAGCCCGAGATAGATAGTATCGTTTTTGAATTTTATCTCATGGAAGGTTCGATAGATGGAAATTCAAATATACCTAATGCAGAAAGATTTGTCATAGTAGAAGGAAAACAAAAGGGTGGAAATTGGGACGATGAAGATCGTGAAGATCGAATAGAGACACGAGACCGTTGGTTTTTTCTTAAGAGCATTTCAGAAAACGATTTCTTTATCAATATGCGAATGGGCCTTTATTATAAAGGCCTTGATGATTACGTAAAGACCGTTAAACATTTTGAGGAAGCACATAAAATCTATTGCAAAACCTTTGAGGATACAATAAATAACGCAGCAACTAACCTTAACCAATTTTTAGTGCAGTTCTATGACTTCGATAATAAGGCTTTTAAAGAATCTTATTCCCCTGAGAAACATGGTTCATTACCAGAAATAAAGCTTCCTCCTCAATTACTTGTTTCCTTAGAAGAGTCCCCTTCTTTTCATCTTGCTGAGGTTTACCTTGATGAAGCCAATAAATTTTTTACTGACTACCAAGGTTCAAGAGATATCTCCATATTAGATATTGCAGAGGAAAATTATGCAAAAGCAGTATACTGGCTTGAGGAAAGCAGTAAATGGTATGGAGCCATTAACTATGACCAGGATATAGATAACCCTATTGTATCGAATGTCAAAGCGTTTGGTGTCATTTGCTTTCCAGTTAGTCCTTATAAAAGGAATTGCTATTGGGAAATTAATTACACGATTTCAAAGAATCAATTGAGACGGATTGAAGAGGAAAAATTTGTATCCACAATTAAGATGCTTGAAAGACCTGATCCTGATTTTATTGAGATAGAGGTATCTAAGGTGATATCTCAAGAGAGAGAAAAGCGTAAACTGGTAGAGGAAGAACTTAGAAAGAAAACAGAAAAATTAAAAAGATTTGAAGCTATTATCCCTGATCCGGAAAGCATTCCCTTGCCCTTGAAGGTTGAGATAAAATTATTTGCCATTTTCAATGAAAGTGAGGACGTTTTATATTGGGTCGATAAACATTTTGATTGGAGAGGACTAAATTATCTCCGAGATGGGGAAGTGGCAGGGAAAATAAGAAACATTAGGATATTGACTGGTCCAGTAAATATAGATGAACGTTTCAAAAGTACCTTCTATGAACTTAAAGAAGAAATGAGATCTAAAGCGACAACAATAGATATCAGAGTGATAACAAAAGAACATGTACTTGGAAAGATACATGCTCGCTGGTTAATAACAGATCAGAATTCATATAAAGTTCCTCCAGTAGATGAAGCAAAGGCAGGTAGACACGATTAATTTAGAAGAAGATAAAAAGAATCCCCTTAACTACTTTAACAAGTGGTGGCTTGGAGGGGTGGATATTTTAACAGGAGACTGGAAGGAAATTCAGAAGATGAGAGATAAAATTAAAATGGCGACAAGAAATAGATGAAAAATGTTGTACCTTCTGTCAATAACATTTCAATTCGGCTGCCAGATTAAAGGTGAAATTATGATGATGGCATTTACTTTCTTTGCAAAAAGGAAGGCGTAATGTACGGAATCTTTAGCGATAAAGTTGCATATTTCTTCAAGGTTAGAAACAGCCCGTGGAGACCATCTTATTTTGTGAGCCATCTGGACATCCGTTTTTTAACCTCTTCGTGTGGTATCCCTTTACCCTCATCCAGCTCTTTCAAGCCTGCATCAACCTGCAATTTAAAATACAATTCAGCCATAATATCATCAATAGTAGAATCCTCAGGAAGAGATTGAATCATATGAATAACTTGTTCCTTTACTCCGGCCATGTTACCACCTCCTCGATGTCCTTAATATACCATTTAGAAGTATCCCCTAAGTATGGGAACATAATATGGGAATATTACTCAAAAGAGCCTGTTGTGTCAATTGAAGTTATCTGATTTTTGACAACGGCCCCCTCTGTAATCCGGGATACTCCCTATCCCGGTCAAGCCTGTGATATAATCCACGCATGGACACCCTCGAAAAACTGAAGATCCTTTCGGCAGATTCCCAGCATGACCTTGCCTGCGCCTGCGGTACCGGCAGGGACGAGCACCGGAAGAGGGGGCTGGATGGGAAATGGCTCTATCCTGTCACGCTCCCTGACGGCGGCTATACCGTCCTTCTGAAAACCCTCCTCTCGAACGCCTGCTCCATGGACTGCAGGTATTGCCCTTTAAGGGCGGATAAGGATGCCCGGCGGTGCACACTCAAACCTGAAGAGGCCGCTTCGGTGTTTATGGGTTATCTGAAAAGACGGGAGGTCTCCGGACTATTTTTGAGTTCCGGCGTGATGGGGACGCCGGATCACACCATGGAGAAGATCAATGCCACTGCCCGTCTTCTGCGATACCAGTACAATTTTCGGGGTTACATACACCTGAAGATTATCCCCGGGGCCTCGGATGCCGCGATTGAGGATTCCCTGTCTCTGGCAAGCGCCGTCTCTCTCAATATTGAGACACCAGGGGCAAAACGCTTTGATCTCCTTTCTGACAGAAAGGACTATATGCAGGATATTATCCATCCGATGAAGCTCCTTTCCAAATTGACATCGAAGGGGAGCCGGTTTTCAAGGGTCAAATGCACCACACAGTTTATTGTCGGGGCCTCAGATGAGACCGATTCGGAGATCGTAGACTATATGTTCGGCCTGTATCACCGTCTGAATTTCAAGCGGGTCTATTTTTCGGCTTACCAGAAAGGGCTCGGACATCCAGGCATCCCCGGAGAAAGCCGCCCCGCGTCCAGTCCCGATCAATCCTTTATCAGGGAGCACCGTTTATATCAGGCGGACTATCTGATTCGCAGGTACGGGTTTCTGGAAAAGGACATCTTTTTTGATGACAGGGGGAATTTGATGCCGGATAAAGATCCGAAAGAGGTCTGGGCAGACAGACACCCGGAGGTTTATCCTGTAAGGATTAATTCTTCAGACAGGGAAACCCTGCTGAAGGTGCCTGGAATCGGGCCGGATACAGCAGACAGGATAGTGAAGGCGCGGGGGGATCGAAGGATTGCCAATCTCGAAGACCTGGGGATTAAGGGAAAGAGGCTTGAGAAGGTCAGGGGTTATGTGATCTTTGAGTAGGTTTTGCAGTGTCCCTCAACTCAGGTGATGCCCGCCGTCTACTTCAAGATAGCTCCCTGTGATAAACCGTGAGAGATCTGAGGCAAAGAAAAAGACGGCGCTTGCGATATCCTCAGGCGTGGCAAGGCGGCCCAGCGGCGTAGCCTTTGCGATGGCCTCCTGCACAGGAGCAGGGGCGTGCGGCGTATGTCCGGTCAGCACAAAGCCGGGGGCTATCATATTCACCCGTATCCCCTTCCTCCCAACCTCCACAACAAGGTTTCTTGTAAAACCGACAAGGGCAGAGGCGGCTGTGACATAGCTGCTGTACCCCCGCACCGGGCGATCGATCTGGGAGGTGAGGATGTTGACGATGGAGCCTCCGTCCTGTTTCCCCATGATCGCGACAGCCTCCCTGGAGCAGTAGAACGCCCCCTTGAGCATGACATCAATCTGTTCCTGATGTTCTTCCCAGGAGACATCCGGGAAGTAGTTCCTGGTAATGGGGAGATGTGCATTGTTAACGAGGATATCCAGTCGGGCAAACCTCTCTTTTATAAATCGAAAGAGGAGATCTACAGCACCTTTATCAGAGATATCCGCCCCGCAGGCGATTGCACTGCCCCCTGTCTTGTTGATCTTCCTGCAGGTCTTCTCAGCTTCACTCTTATTTTTATAGTAGTGCAGGATGACAGCGGCGCCTGCCCCTGCCAGGGTATGGCAGATCGCCTTGCCCAGATCATTACTCCCGCCTGTGACAAGGGCCACCTTCCCCTCAATATTGACGGCTTCGGAAAAAGTCCATCTGCGGCGTTGCGCTGCATCCTTCGTCATTGCGGCGTACCTAAAAAGTACGCCTCATTCCTCAGGATTTGCGCGCCTTGCAGATGGAGCTTTTTGCGAAGCCGTCCGCTGTCGAGACTTTTTACGAGGCTGTCAATATTTGAGTGCATCAAAATCCTTTATCTCCGCTTGAAGAAATTTTCTGAGCCGCTTGATGATATTTTCTTCCAGTTGCCTCACCCGTTCCTTGGATATGCCGTAGGCCTCCCCCATCGCGTTCAGGGATTTGGGGGACTCGGAGAGTATCCTGTTCTGCAGGATATCCAGATCCCTCTCATTCATGGTCTTTGAGAATTCTGCGATCTTCTCCCGAAGGAGGGTGGAGACCTCTTCATCAGCGAGTTGTTCGTCGACAGGGGCCTCATTGGATGGGATGATGCTCAGGAGGGGGCTGTCCGTATCCTCTCTCAAGGGTTCATCCAAGGACAGCTCCCTGTTGCCAAGCCTGATATCCATCTCAATGACCTCTTTCTCTTTGACCCCAAGGCCATGAGCTATCAGTTTTGGCCCGGCCTCATACCCTAAGGATTCCAGTCTTGCCTTTTCTTTCATGAGGTTAAAGAACAGCTTTCTCTGCGCCTGGGTCGTCCCTATCTTGACCAGCCGCCAGTTGTTGATGATATACCTCAGGATATAGGCCCTGATCCACCAGGTGGCATAGGTGACAAGCCTGATATCGCGGTAAGGGTCAAACTTTTTTACGGCCTTCATCAGTCCAAGATTTCCCTCCTGGATGAGATCCATGAGATTCATTCCGAGGTTTTTATACTCCATTGCAATCACCACCACGATCTTGAGATTGGCCATGACTAATTTCGAGACGGCATCGAGGTCCTCTTCTTCCCTGTATTTTACCGCGAGTTTAAACTCCTCTTCCTTTGTCAGAAAGCGGTACTTCCTGATCTCGGCAAGATAGTGCTGGAGAGAGTCATAGCGGACTACAGAGGTCTCAGAGACAGGCCCTTCTATCCCCTGCGGGATCTCGATATCAATCTCGGCAGGTTCCGTAGGGAGATCGTCGCTCTCTTCAACGACCTCATCCTCTGTCTCATCCCTCTCTAACTCTTTTTCATCACCCGTCATTTTTAACCATGTCCAGAATGGCCTTTACCAGTTTTTCTATCCCCTCTGCGGCCTCTTTGATCGAACCTGCCAGCATGTAGGCCGGGGTCGATATCACTTTATGTTTACTGTCAACAACGATATTGGCTACGGTACAACTGATATGTCTGCTTCCCATTGTGTTAATGGCATTCGCCGTCTCTTTATCTGTACCGATGGTGAGCTCTAAGGGGATAGCCTCACCAAATATCCTGGCCATCATGGCAGGGGCAATGCACATGGCCCCTATGGGTTTGCCTAAGCTGTAGACGTCCTTAACGAGTTTTGCCACATCCTCGTTGACCTTGCAGTGGACCCCGTCAAAGGCGAAAGAGCTTAGATTCTTTGCAACGCCGTAGCCCCCCGGAAAGATGAGGGCGTGGATATCGGTTGCCCGGACGCTTTTGATGTCTTTGATATTCCCCCTCGCAATCCTGGCCGCCTCGACAAGCACATTCCTCCTCTCGCCCGGAGAGACCTCTCCGGTCAGATGGTTGACCACATGGGCCTGATCCACATTCGGCGCCATCATGACGGTGGTAGCGCCGAACTTGTCGAGGAAGTAGAGGGTCAGGACACTCTCATGGATCTCTGACCCGTCATAGACCCCGGAACCTGATAATACAACGCCTATCTTTGCCATGGTTTTACCTTCCTTCAACTTGCTAATCCCTTGCAGCTTGCTGCAGGGTTTCCTTCTGTCATTCCCACGAAAGTGGGAATCCAGTTTTTTGCAGAGGTCTGGATTCCTGCTTACGCAGGAATGACGGTGGAATTATAAAAGGTTTCTTGTAATGGATACTGAATTATATTATAATTTAAAACCCTTGTTAAGGGCAACAAGGGTTAGTATTATCAGTAGTGACAGAGGAGGAGTGCAGTGGCGATGGATATAGACGGTCTCGGGGAGATGGCAAAGACCATACGCAGGGATATTATACGGATGACGGCAGAAGCGAACTCAGGACACCCCGGTGGTTCTCTCTCTGCGACGGATATTATTGCGGCCCTCTATTTCAAGGTGATGCGGCACGATCCCAAAAGGCCAAACTGGCCTGAAAGGGACAGATTTGTGTTGAGCAAAGGGCATGCTGCGCCGGCGCTTTATAGCGCCCTTGCGCGTTCAGGGTATTTCCCGGCAGAGCAGCTTTTGACCCTGAGAAAGTTTGGCAGTCCGCTCCAGGGGCATCCTGAGATGGGGAGATTGGCCGGGATAGAGGCCTCCACAGGCTCCCTTGGCCAGGGGCTTTCCATTGGGGCAGGTATGGCGCTGGCTGGGAAATTGGACAAAAAAGATTATCAGGTCTATGTCATGATCGGGGATGGGGAGTCAGAAGAGGGGCAGGTATGGGAGGCGGCCATGGCCTCTGCATACTACAGGCTGAATAATCTTACAGCCATCATTGATTATAATAGCCAGCAGCTTGATGGCTGGGTAAGGGACATCATAGAGCTTGAGCCTATTGTGGACAAGTGGAGGGCGTTTAGCTGGCATGTGATAGAGATAGACGGGCACGATCTTCATCAGATACTGAAGGCCCTGGATGAGGCAAGGGCCACAAAGCAGATGCCTACTGTGATCGTTGCCCGGACGGTCAAGGGTAAGGGTGTCTCCTTCATGGAGAACAATGTAGAGTTTCATGGGATGGCCCCGACAGAGGAGCAGAAGGAGCTGGCATTAAGGGAGCTGAGCTAAAGTTAGGGGATATTTCGGGCTACAAAGGGGGATGAAAACGTCATTCCCGCGTAAGCGGGAATCCAGAACGCAGACAGGGGCCTGGATTCCCACTTGCGTGGGAATGACGGGCACGCGGACAATAGACGGGGTTTCCTAACCCCGTCGAAGGAATTCTCAGATGAAAGAAACAGAGGTAAGCATACATGTCTTGTAAGCGGGTCTATGGAATGGCTACCAGGGATGCCTATGGGAAGACCCTGGTAGAGCTTGGCAAGGAGAATCCCAACATCGTCGTCCTTGATGCGGATCTCTCGAAATCAACTAAGAGCGTCTTATTTGCCAGGGAGTTTAAAGATAGATTCTTTAATATGGGGATTGCAGAGGCCAATATGGTTTCTACTGCCGCCGGGCTTGCCACATGCGGCAAGATCCCCTTTGCCTCAAGTTTTGCCTCCTTCCTCATGTGTAAGACATTTGATCAGCTCCGTATGAGTGTGGCCAATCCGCATCTCAATGTGAAGCTCATTGGTTCTCATGGGGGCATCAGCATTGGCGAAGACGGGGCATCTCAGATGGGTGTGGAGGATATTGCCTTAGCCTGCGCCCTCCCCGGGTTTGTGGTCATGGTCCCTGCGGATGAGATTGCCACAAGGGCGCTCGTCAGACTGGCTGCTGAACATGCAGGGCCTGTGTATATACGGACAGGGCGGCCCAAGGCCCCGATCGTCTATCAGACGGGGGTGCGGTTTGAGATCGGGAAGGCAAATATCCTTCGGGAGGGGAGAGATATTACGGTGATTGCCAATGGGCTCCTGGTGCAGGAGGCTATGGAGGCGGCCTGTCTATGCCGTGAAAAAGGCATCGATGTCAGGGTCGTCGATATGCATACGGTGAAGCCTATTGATGTAGATGCGATTGCACAATCCGCCCGGACTACGGGCGCTATTGTCGTGGCAGAGGAGCATCTTTTATCCGGAGGGCTTGGCGCCGTAGTGGCGCAGGTGGTTGCAGAGCACTCCCCTGTCCCCATGGGTTTTATTGGGTTGAGAGATACCTATGCCGAGTCCGGCCTTCCAGAGGAGCTTTTTAAAAAATATGGACTAACATCTGCGCATATCGTGATGGAGATAGAGAAGACGATCAAGAGGAAGTAGGTTAGCATAGCAAAAAGGGGACACCCATTAAAAGGCTCCGTGTCAAGAGAAAAAGAAACCCCTTTATGAGAAAAAGTATTTTTCTCACTTTTTTTCTACTGTGAGAGTTACCAACCATCCCTACCATTGCCGTAGTTTCTTTAAGTTTTGATGTCAGTC
>JACRHF010000072.1 GCA_016217665.1 Nitrospirota bacterium
GAAAATCTGTAAAAGCACGGAGCAGTTCTGCCGCTGTAGTAGAACTCCTCAAATATGCTATTAGCCTGCCTCCATATTTCAAAGACTTTGATTGGGAAAAGGCCGAGGAAGAGGCAGATATGGCCATAAAGAAAGGAGATGCAAAAACATTTGATAGCCTTAAAAAGCTTATGAACCACCTCAATACCTTATGAAATTCAAAATTACCGCCCCCTTTGAGAAGGACTATCCCAATCTGTCTGAAGAAATCAAAACAAAATTTAAGAAACAATTAACCCTCCTCCTTAAAGATCCTGGCCACCCATCCCTGCGATTAAAGAAGATGAAAGGTCACAAAAACCGATGGGAGGCAAGTATCACCATGGCCTACCGGTTTACATTTGAGATTGTGGAAGACTGTTACATCCTCCGGCGTATTGGCCCCCATGATATTCTAAGGAAACCTTGATAGGACGCCGTTTATCTCCACCTTGCCCCCTAAATGACCAGATCATTAAGCATCATTACTTTCTGATTCCATACTCAATTCAACGATCGAAGAATTGTGTATGGATGTCCCCTGAATCCCGCCACCCGATCATCACAGCCGATACACATTTTGATAACGTTGAGGGGTTGGAGGTTGTAAATGTATAAAGGTTAGAAACGAATCTTGATTAAGTGCTGACGCTGATAGTGTTATGGAAATAATAATTGAGTGTGGTGTCCCCAGAATTTGACCCACGGAGCATCCTTCAGTCCTTGCGTAGTCTCTTAAAGGTGATCCACATGGTACTTTTATAGGGTGACTTGCATATCGCGTCACCGCCGCTCCACCTCATCTATCGTCTCTTCCAGGATGGCAAGGGCGGTGTCTGCATCCTCACGGGATATTATCAACGGGGGGATGAGCCTTATCACGCTCTGACCGCAGCCCAGGAGGAGTAACCCCCTCTTAAAACATCCACGGATAATGGCATTCCTCTCCTCGATGGCCATCTCTCTCTTATCCTCACTCCGCACAAACTCTATCCCGATCATAAGCCCTCTTCCCCGGACATCCCCTATCGGGGGGTGGCGGGCCTTCATCTCCTTTAATTTAGAAAGGATATAGGCCCCGACATCGGCCGCATTGTCCACCAGCCCGTTTTCAAGAAGCTCTATGGTCCCGAGGGCCGCCTCGCAAGCCACCGGATTCCCCCCGAACGTGCTGGCATGCGATCCCTTCTCCCATGTCATGACAGAGGAAGAGCCCACCATGGCCCCAAGCGGGAGGCCGGAGGCGATCCCCTTTGCAATAGTCAGGATATCAGGGACGACGCCGTCATGCTCGCAGGCAAACATCCTGCCCGTCCTCCCCATGCCGGACTGGACCTCATCCACAACAAGGAGCATGCCAAACTCCCCCGCCAGCTCTGCCATCCTCCGCAGATAACCGTCCGGTGGGACCACATATCCCCCCTCTCCCTGGATCGCCTCAATGAATATCGCGGCAACCTCATCCGGCGGGACAGTGGTCCTGAAGAGCTCCTCCCGGATCCATGTCACACAGTAAAAATCACACTCCCCTGCCTTCAGGTTATAGGGGCACCGGTAACAGTAGGCATAGGGGACATGCACCACCCCGGGGACGAAGGGTGCAAAGCCCCGTTTGTGGACCTCCTTACTGGCTGTCAGAGAGAGCGCCCCCATGGTCCTGCCGTAGAATCCTCCATAGAAAGAGATATAGAAGGGCCTTTTCGTGTGATAGCGGGCCAGCTTCATGGCAGCCTCATTGGATTCTGTACCGGAGTTTGTAAAAAAGACCTTCTTGGGATGATTGCCGGGGGTCATCGCTGTCAGTTTCTCTGCCAGCCTGATCTCAGAGGGATAATAAAAATCGGTCCCGGACATATGGATCAGTCTTTTGGACTGGTTGATGATCCTCTCAACGATGGCAGGATGGCAGTGGCCAGTGGCCGTGACGGCAATCCCGGATGTGAAGTCAAGGTATCGGTTGCCATCCACATCCTCTATGAAGGCACCCTTGCCCTTTTCTACAACCAATGGGTAGGTACGGGTATAGGACTGGGAGATGACGCTCTCGTCACGACGGACCCAATCGGCGGCATTAGGGCCGGGGGGAACAATTCCAATCTCTGGCTTCTTATGATGTGACATAGGGACTTCTTTTCTGCCCCTCCTCTATCAGTTTTATAAGATTTTCTCTGAACGCTTCGTCATCTACACGTTTCCTTGCCTTTGGACCCTTGACCCTTCCCCCGCCCCTGCGCTGCCTTGCCGCGGCATGTCTTTTTTCAAGGAGCGTATCAATACTCTGCTCCGAGTATATCCTGCCGGAGGGGGACATGACCTTTGCGCCCTTTCCAAGGGCGATCGAGGCCAGACCAAAGTCAGAGGTAACGACAATGTCCCCTGAGGCCGCTTTGTTGATGATAGCGATATCAACGGCCTGGAAGGCCGAGTCCACGCGCAGCACATCCATTCCTTCCTGGGTCCTGATCTCATGGGCCATACTGACCACCATGGTGACATGAACCCCGCGGGTCTGTGCCTCCTGATAGATGATCTCTCTGACCGGACAAGCATCTGCGTCCACAAAGATTTGCATAGTAATAGAATATGTTCCGGACCCAAGGGGACAAAGGTTCAAGTGTTAAATTTATTGATTCTCACTTGACCCCTCGAACCCTCGACCCCTTGAACCCCTTTTAGGGGTATAATCCCCTCACCAGATGGGCATCGGCAAGCCTCTTGATCGCGTTCACCATCGAGGCCCTTCTCATATCAATATTCTCTGTAACAGAGAACTCAAATACCTTATTAAATGCCATAGTGATCACCTCGTGCAACTTATCGTTGATCTCCTTCTCTTTCCAGAAATACTTCTGTAAATCCTGGACCCACTCAAAGTAGGAGACAATGACACCGCCGGAATTGGCGAGGATATCCGGGACCGCAAAGATCCCCCTCTCTTTCAATATCGCATCTGCCCCGCTCGTCGTAGGGCTGTTGGCGCCCTCAGCGATTATGCGACACTGCAATCGGCTCGCATTATTCTCTGTAATCTGGCCTGAGAGGGCCGCGGGGACAAGGATCGTACATGGCAACTCAAGGAGCGCCTCGTTGGTGATCCTCTCTCCTCCGGGATAGCCCTCGAAGGTATGTTTCGCCTTCTTATAGGAGATCAGGTCCGCAACATTCAACCCCCTGCTGTTATAGACCCCGCAGGCCGAGTCACTGACCCCGGTCACCCGGATGCCCTGGGCAGTCAGAAAGCGTGTTGCAATGGAACCGACGTTGCCAAATCCCTGAACGACCGCGGTGGCCCCCTCTGTCTTGATGCCGAGGCGCTTCAACGCCTCCATCGTGACATAGACCACCCCTCTGCCGGTCGCCTCCTCCCTCCCCAGCGAGCCGCCGATGCAGATAGGCTTGCCGGTGACCACCCCGGGAACCGCATACCCCCGCTGCTGGCTGTAGGTGTCCATCATCCACGCCATTACCTGGTCGTTGGTCCCGACGTCTGGGGCAGGAATATCATGGTCAGGCCCTATGAGAGGGAGTATCTCTGTTGTATAACGCCTTGTAAGGCGCTGCAACTCTCCCCGCGACATATTCTTGGGATTACACCGCATACCGCCCTTGGCGCCCCCATAAGGAAGGCCGACTAAGGCGCATTTCAAGGTCATATTCATAGCAAGGGCAGCCACTTCGCCGAGATCTACCGCCGGATGGTAGCGTACCCCGCCCTTCGTAGGACCAAGGGATGAGTCATGCTGAACCCTGAAACCCTGGAAGACATGGACATCGCTGCTGTCCATCCTGACCGGCACCGTGACACAGAGGGCCCGCTGCGGAAGCCTCAGCCGCTTCCATATGTTTCTGTCGAGATGGACCCACTCGGCCGCGGCATCGAGCTGGGAGAGGACATCCCGGTAGGTAGGGGTATCAAATTCAGGGGGTACTGACTGCAGGGTCTCTATCATCTTCTTACCTCCTAAATAATAATTTCCATCCCATCGTAGGCAAGCTCTATACCTGGCGGCAATTCGTTGTTGACCTGGTCATGGTCAAAGACGTGAGAAAGATGGGTCAGGACGGCCCGTTCCGGCTTCAGGTCCTGAATGACGTCAATCGCCTGGCTAAGACCATAGTGCTTTGCATGAGGTTGATAGCGTGTGGCATCCAATATCAGAAGGGCCATATCCCTCAAGGAATCCATCGAATCATCCGGCATCCCGCTGCAGTCCGTGATATAGGCTGCATTGTTCATCCTGTAGCCCAATATCATGCTCTCCCCGTGAAAGATGGTGACAGGCATCACCCGGATGCCGTAGAGATCAAATACCCCGTCAATCATATTGACCAGAAGGTTCGGGGTCCAGTCATTCTTCCCGCCGGCGTTAAAGACATATCCAAACTTGCTGCTGATTGCCTCCATCGTCTCCCGGCTCCCATAGCATGGGATCGGGCCACCCTGCAACAGATTAAAACTTCTCAGCTCATCTATCCCATGGATATGGTCTGCATGGGCGTGGGTAAAAAATACGGCGTCAATCCGGTTGATATCGTAAGTCAGTGCCTGAAACCTCAGATCCGTAGCCGTATCAATCAGTATATTTCTCTCTTCGCCGGTCACAAGGATGGAGGCGCGTGTCCTCTTATTCTTTGGATTACTGGAACAACAGATAGTGCATCTGCATCCAATCACCGGCACACCGGTTGAAGTCCCGGAGCCGAGAAATAGTATCTTGATTACCCCCATGCGCTTTCTGGAATCATCAGCCTTTCGACAGGTTTCCCTTTGAGAATATGTCCTTCTATAATCTCCTGGACGTCGCTTATCTTAACTCCCTGATACCATATCGTATCCGGATAAACGATCACAACCGGGCCGGCATGACACATCCCGACACAGGTAGAGCCGGTCAGCATCACCCCTCCGAACAGGTTCCTCTTCTCCAACTCCTCACTGAACCTCTTGGCAACCTCCTGGGCCCCCTTTTCCCCGCAGGACCCCTTCGGATGACCCGGCGGACGGGTATTTGTACAGACAACGATATGGTATTTCGGTCTTGGCATATAAGAACCCCCCTTTTATTTTTCCCGTAGATACGTTATCCTAAGTAAAGGCCACCTGTCAAGACAATGAAACTGACGCAGACAGACATACTAAATCTCATGCAGGATAAGGCATACCGCCCCCTCCTTCTCAAGGAATTAGCCGGGGTACTCTCTATCTTTAAAACAGAACAGAAGGGCTTTAAAAAAACAATAGATAAGATGCTGGCAGAAGGGGTGATCGTCAAGATCCGGGGAGAACGCTATGGGCTCCCGGGGAAGATGAATCTGGTCACCGGGGTCCTGCAGGGTCATCCCGATGGGTATGGCTTTGTGATCTCTGATACAAAAGGGGAACTGGATGTCTATATCCCGCGGAGAAACATGATGGGGGCGATGCACAACGACAAGGTGGTGGCACGGATAGAGACGGTCAAAAAGGGAGACCGTTTGGAAGGCCGGATCATCAGGATCTTAGAACATTTTCACAAAAAGATCGTGGGACGCTTTGAGAAGGGGAAGAACTTTGGTTTTGTCATCCCTTCTGACCGCAAGGTGTGCCACGACATCTATATAGCCCCGCGGCATTTCAACAAGGCAAAGGACGGGGAGATCGTCGTAGCCACTATTACCGCCTATCCCCAGCAGACAAGGAACCCTGAAGGAGAGATCGTCAGGGTCCTGGGACGGACTGCGACTCCAGGAATTGACACGGAGATCATCATCGAAGAGTACGACCTCCCCACTGAATTTCCAGGTGAGGTGATCACTGAGGCAGGGGCCCTGCCGGGCGACGTTATGGATGCTATGATCACCGGCCGGGTTGACCTGCGAGGGTTGAATACGGTAACGATCGATGGCGAGAGGGCCAGAGATTTTGACGACGCCGTCTCTATTGAGCAGCGGCCTGACGGCAAGATCGTGCTATGGGTCCACATTGCGGATGTCAGTTTCTATGTCCCGTGGGATTCTCCCTTAGACAGAGAGGCGTACATTCGCGGGACGAGTGTCTACCTGCCGGACCGGGTAATCCCAATGTTTCCTGAAAAACTCTCAAACCATATCTGCAGTCTGAACCCGCGGGAAGACCGCCTCACCCTGACCGCAGAGATGTTGTTTGATGCAGAGGGAAACCGCCTCAATTATAAGATCTATGAGAGTGTCATCAACAGCAATGAGCGGATGACCTATACCCTCGTCAGGAAGATCCTTGAAGACCAGGAGGCCGGCCTTACAGAGCGGTATCGCGGGCTGATAGAATCCTTTCATCTCATGAAGGTGCTCTGTCTTAAGCTTCGGGCAAAACGGACGAAGCGAGGCAGTATCGATTTTGATCTCCCTGAACCCGAGATCATCATTGACCTCCAGAGTAAGACCATAGACATCGTTATTGCAGAGAGGAACATCGCCCATCAGATCATCGAGGAATTCATGCTCGCGGCGAATGAAACCGTGGCACAACACATGGGGAGTAAAGAACTCCCCTTCATCTTCCGCGTTCATGAATCCCCAAGTGAGGACAAGATCTTAGATTTCAATGAGTTTATCTCCAGCATCGGTTATAGTCACAAAGTGGATCCCCATCAGCCAAAGACCTTCCAAAGGCTGTTAAAGACATTAGAGGGAAAACCGGAAGAGACCCTGATCAATCAGCTCCTGCTGCGCTCCATGAAACAGGCCCGCTACTCCACTGAAAACCTCGGACACTTCGGTCTTGCATCCCAGCACTACACCCACTTCACATCCCCGATCCGAAGATATCCCGACCTGATCGTCCACCGTTTGATCAAAGAAACCTCAAAAAAACACCGGATGAGAGAAGAGAGGAGTTCACAGCTTGCCATGACATTACAGGACATTGCAAAACGATCCTCTGAGCGGGAGAGGGTGGCGATGGAGGCAGAGAGAGAGGTTATTGAGTTAAAGAAACTGGAATACATGCAGGACAAGATCGGGACAGAGTACGACGGAGTCATCTCCGGTGTAGTGGCATTCGGATTCTTTGTAGAACTTGAAGAGATCCTGGTAGAGGGGCTTGTCCGCATGACATCCATCCATGACGACTTTTACAGATTCGAGGAAAAGGGGCACAGGCTGGTAGGCGACAGACTCCGCAAGTGCTACCGTTTAGGGGACAAGGTCAGGGTGCGCGTCTTTTCAGTGGATATGGAGAAGAGAAAGATAGACTTCACTTTAGCAGAGTGATAGAATAGCTGATATGAGATTGAAAAAGGAGAGGATCGCCATATTAGCAAAGAACATTGTAGAGGGGCTGATTGATAAGAAGTGTGTAAATCCTCTCATCCCCAAAGGGGATTTCATCGCAAAGATAGAACATACGATCACAGACGAGATGATGGTCGAAGACCGGCTGAATGAAGAGGTGCGGGAGATATTGAAGACCCATTCAAAACAGATCGACCAGGGGAGCATCAATTATAATAAGATGTTCCAGATGATCAAGAATAAGCTGATTCAGGAGCGGGGCATTATCATTTGATGTTGAGTGAAGACAAGATAAGCCACCTCTCACACCTGATCTTAAATGACATCAAAAGGGGGCTTGCCACCTTAAAAGAGGATGAGATCTCCGTATTGAGAGAGATCAAGCGATTAATAGCCGTAGAACTGCACCTCGATCAGGAGATAGACCTCATCGTGAGAAAAAAGCTAGAACCCTACTCCCAGAAGTTTCCTGAAGGAACCCCGGATTGGAGCCACCAGTACAACCGCTTCTTTGAAGAAGAGATGCGGAAGCGGAGGAGATAGGAAAATTTTAGCGGCTGAGAGGCCGAGAGGGTCAGGTCTTTACTTTTGATTCCCTGCAATCGCCAAGTATGGGATTGAATACCCGCCCGGCGGCAGTGCCACAATTAAAAACCTGACCCTATCAAAGAAAATCCTTGATCAAATCCCCCCCGACCCCCTTTTCTAAAGGGGGGAAATAACCACCTCTTTGAAAAGAGGGGAATCTTCACTATTTATCATGAAAGAATTTTTCCTTCAACTTATGAAGCTGTTCATACTGTCGCGGGAACATGGTCTTGAGCTTCGACAGATACCGCCTTACCGTTGCGCTTGACCTTGAGAGCATCACAAGGCCAACGACAAATGGGATCATTCCGGGAAATATCGGGAGCATAAAACCGACAAGCCCGATGGTCATTAGTATCAATCCGATGATGAAGGTGATTGAGCGTTTAACCATGGTGCGGAGGAAAACTCAGTTCTGCCTCTGTAATCTCTTCGTCTAAGATCCTGAAGCCCCGGATCTTCGTCTCCCTGCTATTATTGATCGAGATAATGAGGTACACCGCCTCAGGATAATAGGCAAGCTCCACATCTGTTGTTGAGGGATAGGCGGGGTGATTGGGATGGGAATGATAGATGGCCTTCAACTCGAGCCCCAGGGTCCTGATCTCCTTAAAGACCTTTATCTGTTCCTTTGGATCCATGAGATAAGAGACTCTGGATCTGTCTGTATTCGTCATCTGATAGATGTGCGATATCCCGTCATCCTTCCCGGCGAGTATTCCACAGCATTCACGGGGAAAGTCCACCCTGGCATGGGCGATCATCTCATCAACAATATCTGACGGTATCTTCAGCATAAAGATAAATAGGGATAAATAGGGACAGCGACTATTTAATGTAAATAGTCGCTGTCCCTATTTATTTATTTATCTTAAGACGCAGCTCTGCTCATAATCCAGGAGCTGCGTGATCTTCCGCTCTTTGCCGCAGAGAGGACAATTGGGATCTTTCTGTGTCTTCACCTTCAGGAATCTCATCTCCAGCGCATTATAGATTAAGAGGTGAGAGGCAAGGGAACTCTCCATACCAATGACCTCTTTGAGGGCCTCTGTAGCCTGGATGACACCCACCGTACCTGCAAGCACGCCGAGGACCCCGGCCTCTTGACAGCTTGGGACAAGCCCGGGCGGGGGTGGTTCAGGATAGAGGCACCTGTAACAGGGATGCCCGCTGTGGGGTTTCAGTGTCGTGATCTGCCCTTCAAATCTAAAGATACTCCCGGATATCAGGGTCTTGCCCAAAAAGAAACAGGCATCATTCACCAGAAAACGGGTAGGGAAATTGTCCGAACCATCTAAGACAATATCATAGTCCTTGATGATCTCCATGATGTTGGCAGAGGTCAGTTTCTCCCGGTAAGGGACCACCTTAATGTCCGGGTTTAATGCCTCCAGGGTCTCCCTGGCAGAATCTACCTTGGGGCGGTCGATAGTCTTTGTCGAATGGAGTATCTGCCTCTGAAGATTGGATAAATCCACCACATCATGGTCTATGATCCCTATCGTGCCGACACCTGCGGCAGCAAGATAGAGCGCCACAGGAGAGCCGAGCCCCCCTGCCCCTGTGATAAAGACCTTCGCCTGGCAGATCTTCTTCTGCCCCTTCCCGCCTACCTCCGGGAGGATGATGTGCCTGCTGTACCTTTTAACCTGCTCATCTGTAAACTCCATATAGAAAACTCCACTTAGAAAGTTAACGTATTACCAGTTGATGCTCAAAAATGCCCACGACCCATTGCATTGGCCTTCGGCCGCAATGGGTGCCCCGAAGGAAGGACAAGGGTTCGAGCCGAGGCGTCGGGGTACCCGTTGCTCGCGAAGCGAAATTGCAACGGGTCGTGTACGTTGAGGCGAAGAACCCGAAGTCCTGACGCCGCACGACCCATTGCATTTACTTCGTAGCAATGGGTGCCCCGCATTTTTCAGCGTCAACTATTCGATGATGTTTCTCTCAATGGGCTCCACCTTCACACCCTTTGTCTTCAGGGACGCCACGGCCTTTTCTATCTCAGACGGATCTCCATTGAGTTCAAGCTCCACCCATCCGGTCTTTTCCCGGACGTCTGCCCTCCGGATGTTCGTCACCACTTTGAACTCATGACCTATCTTATAAATAATCGGCTCTTTTATCTTCTCCTCAGGGAAGCTGATCCTAATCTTAAAGCTTGCCATATTTACCTCCGCTCATTGTGACCTATCCCCCGGCGATGGCAGGCACAATCGAGATCTCATCCCCGTCAGAAAGGATGGTCTCCTTACCCTGCCTGAACCGGATATCCTCCTCATTGACGTATATATTCACAAACCTCCGGAGGTTTCCTGACTCATCGCACAATCTCTCTCTAATCCCCGGAAATTTGCCGTCAAGATCCTCTAAGAGATCCCCGATCGTCTTTCCGGTCCCTTCTACCTCCCCTTTCCCCTCTGTCAATTTCCGCAGCGGGGTTGGAATCCTCACCTTTACTGCCATATTTCTCTCCTTGATCACTTCCTCTCGACCCCTTGACCCCTTGAACCCTATTTCTCTTTTAGCTTCAGGGTCTTCTCAAAGGAGTCCAGAGAGGGGTCTATTCTCACTACTTCATCGACCGCATTAATGACAGCCTCCTGTGTCTTAAGGCCATTCCCGGTTACATAGGCCACCACAGTTTCCTCCTTGGATATAATCCCCTTCTGCGCCAGTTTCTTTAAGACAGCGATGGTCACACCGCCTGCTGTTTCCGCAAATATCCCCTCGGTCCTGGCCAGGAGCTTTATCCCTTCAACCGTCTCTTCATCTGTGGCCGTCTCCAATGCCCCCTTGCTCTCATGGACCGCCTTAAGCGCGTAGTACCCGTCCGCAGGATTCCCGATTGCTATTGATTTGGCAATCGTCTTCGGCTTCACCGGCCTTATAAAATCTCTCCCCTCCTTGAATGCCGAGGCCACCGGGGCACACCCCTCTGCCTGAGCCCCGCTCACCTTCATATCAACACGATCAATCAGACCGAGCATCTTAAGCTCGTTAAACCCCTTCCATATCTTTGTCAAAAGAGAACCTGAGGCCACAGGAACGACCACATGGTCCGGGGCCTTCCATCCCAACTGCTCTGCGGTCTCAAAGGCAAGGGTCTTGGAACCCTCGGCATAGTAGGGTCTGATGTTGATATTGACAAAGGCCCAGTGGTACTCCCCCGCCACCTCACTGCACAGCCTGTTGACATCATCATAATTCCCCTCGACGGCCACGACCGTCGGCGCATAGATCAGGCTGCCTAATATCTTGCCTGCCTCAAGGTCTCCGGGGATAAAGACATAGCATCGAAGCCTCGCCTCTGCCGCATGTGCGGCCACAGAGTTGGCAAGATTCCCTGTTGAGGCGCAGGCCACTGCGGTGAATCCCAGTTCCCTGGCCCTCGTGATGGCAATCGCGACCACCCTGTCTTTAAAAGAAAGCGTCGGATGGTTTACCGTATCATTCTTGATATACAGCTTTTTAAGGCCAAGCTCTGCCCCAAGATTCCTGGCCTCGATGAGCGGGGTAAAACCTGCATACAACCCTACCGTTGGAGGGCCTTCTACCGGGAGGAGGTCTGCATAGCGCCAGAGACTCTTCGGGCCATTCTCAATCCTTTCACGGCTGATATGCCTCCGGATCTCGTCGTAGTTATAGTCTACCTCCAGGGGGCCAAAACAGAACTCACACACGTGGAGCGCCACAGGGGGATACAACTTCCCGCACTCCCTGCATTTCAGTCCCTTGATCTTTTGTTTTAAGATATCAGATACTGCAGACTTCCTGCTCATAATCTATCAACTCTCTGATCGTTGGATTCTCCCCGCACACGGGGCACTTGGGATTCTTTCTCAGCTTGATCTCCCGGAACTCCATCTTCTGGGCGTCAAAGGTCATAAGCCGGTTGGTCAAGGGCTCCCCGATACCCAGCAACAGCTTCAATGCCTCTGTGGCCTGTATCGTCCCGATAATCCCGGCCAGAACCCCGACAACACCCGCCTCCTGACAGGTCGGTATAAGCCCCGCCGGCGGAGGGCTGTTAAACACGCACCGATAGCAGGCGGTCTTGTGCGGCACGATGGAATAGACCTGCCCGACGAACCGGAGTATCCCGCCGTGCACCAGTGGCTTGTTGACGAAGACAGCGGCGTCATTGGCTAAAAATTTTGCAGGAAAATTGTCCGTGCCGTCTATAATAATATCATAGTCTTTAAAAAGCCCCATCGCATTCTGGGAGGTCAAAAGCGCCTGATAGGTCTTAACCTCTACATCAGGATTCAGGGCCTCTATCTTTTCTTTGGCTGAGATTACCTTTGGCTTGTTCAGATCCGGGGTATAGTGGATGATCTGACGCTGCAGGTTGGAAAGGTCTACCACATCTCCATCAATGATCCCTATCGTCCCGATCCCTGCGGCCGCCAAATAAAACGCCGCAGGCGAACCCAAGCCCCCGGCTCCAATCACCAGCACCCTGGATTCCCTGATCTTCTTCTGCCCCTTGCCCCCGACCTCAGGGAGTATGATATGCCGGCTATATCTCTTGATCTGCTCATCTGTAAAACTCACGATACTCTCCTTAATCCCGGGCTATGTCCTGAAGTACTTTTCAATGCTGATATACCGCTCACCCGTATCCGGCAGGACTGTGACCACACTCTTGCCGGGTCCTAACCTCTTGGCAATCTTCATGGCCCCAAATACATTCGCCCCTGACGAGATGCCGACCATCAACCCCTCTTCCCTTGCGAGCATCTTGGCTGTCTCAAAGGCCTCATCATCCGTTACAGGCACGATCTCATCAATAATATCCCTATTTAACACCTTCGGGATAAAGCCTGCGCCAATACCCTGTATCTTGTGCGGCCCTGCGGAGCCGCCGGCGAGCACCGGTGATGAGGCAGGCTCAATCGCGATCACCTTGATCTTACCGTTACGCCCCTTAAGGACCTCCCCTACCCCGGTTATTGTTCCGCCTGTCCCCACTGCGGCCACAAAGGCAGCGACTTCACCATTTAAGGCATCCCATATCTCAGGGCCTGTGGTCTTTCTGTGGGCCTCAGGGTTTGCGGGGTTCGAAAACTGATCCGGCATAAAGTAGCCTGGATTCTCTTTGAGTAGTCGCTCGGCCTCAACAATAGAACCCTTCATCCCCTCGATAGCCGGTGTCAGTATCACCTCTGCGCCAAAAGAGGAGAGAAGCCCAAATCTCTCTGTGCTCATACTCTCTGGCATGATCAGGATGGTCTTATACCCCTTGACCGCCGCTACCAATGCGAGACCTATCCCCGTATTCCCGCTCGTGGGCTCGACAATCGTGTCTCCCGGACGCAGCCTTCCTGCCTTTTCAGCCGCCTCTATCATGCTGAGGCATATCCGGTCCTTGATACTCCCCCCTGGATTGCAGGACTCTACTTTCGCATAAACGTCTCCACCCGCCTTTTGTGATACCTTTTCCAACCTGACCAAGGGGGTACCACCGATTAAGGTGAGGGCATTCTCCCATACCTTTTTCTTCATTTCTGTCCTCCTCCCATGAAATAGAGGAACTCTACTTCGTCGCCCTCTTTCAATGCAGTTGCCTCATACTGATCACGCTCAATCATCTCAGAGTTAACCTCCACGGCAACCATTCGTAAATCCACATTCTTAGATTTGAGAAGACCCAGGACTGTGGCCTCCTGCACCTCCTCCGGCTTCCCATTGATCTTAACCCGCATACACAAATCCCCCCGCTCTTGAGCAAATCTTGCACATAAGACTATCTAACATAGCAAGAATGCGCCGATGTTGTCAAGAGTTGGGAACCGAAAGGCACGCATCAAAGAGTTTACTCTTATGATCAGGATCAAGGTCATTGGTATTTTTATAGAGGAGATAGTGGATAACCTCATGTTTCCAGCTATGCATATCGGCTAAGAGTATCTTATTAGGGGTGGCAAACTCACCGTAGCACATCTGACCTTTAAGGTTATCCCCTGTGCATGCAAACCTGGGAGGGGGCATCAGGAATATGGCAACATCCCAGAAATTACCATCCAGACCTGTACAGGCAACGGTCTCCCGGAAATCCTCTTCAAACACATCAAAATAGGCCTTGTCAACATAGATGCCGGAGTTGGCTGGAGCCGTAACCGAAGGGGGGCGGGCATACTCACTCCCGCACCCTGCAAAGGACATAAACAAAGCGACAAGGATAAGCCTTTTCATGGACATCACCTTGCCGCTAAGTTTTGCAAATCATATGCCCTTCGTTGGCCGGAAGGGGGATTGCTTTATAACCTCTTGATAAAATTAACTAATAGCTGCTGGCTCCTTTTTTTTGCATGAGCCATCCTACCTGTGCATATTTTACCCATGTAGCCCTGAGACAAGGGTCTTGCCTCATATCCTTAGACAGCTTCGCAAAAAGTCTCGACAGTGGACGGCTTCGTAAAAAGCTCCATCACCCACAAAAGTGGGTACCCGAAGGCGCGCAAATCCTGAGGAATGAGGCGTACTTTTTAGGTACGCCGCAATGACGAAGGATGCAGCGCAACGCCGCACGACCCATTGCATTTACTTCGTAGCAATGGGTACCCCGCTTTTTACGAAGC
>JACRHF010000070.1 GCA_016217665.1 Nitrospirota bacterium
GCTACCATCCTATAGATGGTCTTGTCGATAGGCTTTAGAGCATCGGTTTCCCTCCTCTCTACTATCCAAGCTACAGGGCTTTGACTTTTACCCTCGCAGGTTTATATCCTGCTGAACACGCCAGCCTTTGCTGGACGCACAACCGTACGGTCTGTTTTCCCGAGTACGGCTTTCCAATCATCTTCTTCCAGAGGCTTTCGCAGCTTGAGACCACGGTGCGGAAACAGGTATCGTATACAGTCCGAGGACGAATCCCGGATTGGGAATCCGGCAACTACTTTTTTAACGTCACTTTCTTCATGGCATCCCCGACCTTGATCTTCTGGATCACATCCAGCCCCTGGGTCACCTGGCCGAAGACGGTGTACTTCCCGTCTAAGAAGGGCTGAGGGGCAAGGCATATGTAGAACTGACTGTCTGCACTGTTGGGGTCTGCGGCCCGTGCCATCGCCACGGTACCCGTGGCATGGGTCTTCTTGTTAAACTCTGCCGGTATGTTGACGCCACTCCCGCCGGTGCCATCCCCCTTAGGGTCTCCGCCCTGGATGACAAAACCCGGCTCTACTCGGTGGAATGTCAGGCCGTTATAGAATCCCTTCTCTATCAGTTGCGAAACCCGGGCAACGGTCTTTGGCGCCACATCCGGATACATCTCAAATACGATGGTCCCTCTCTCCGTCTCTATCGTCACCACCGGTTTACCTCCCCCCTTCTTTTCCCCCTCTGCAGCAAGGGAATTCATTGCACAAACAGCCAACACCATCACGAAAAATGGAAAAATGATCCTCTTCAATGCACCTTCCTCCTTTCTGGCTTCTTGCCTCTTATTTCTTGCTTCTTATTTTTCCTCATTGGCAGGGTAGACTACTGTATATCCTTTTTTAAGGGTTTGCAAGAAGATTTCCTGCTCATCGTGGAAATAGACCCAGAGGCGCCTTGTGGAGTAGACAGGTACGGAGTGGGTCAGTTGGGCAAACCCGTGCGGCGGAAGCTGGACCTCATGACCCATGCCATCGTAGAAGACATGAAGCGTACGTTTTCTGTCTTCATAATTCCACAGGTTGATGGAAAAGGTTGCGGTCTCCCCGGCCTGATAGACCTCATGGTCTGACTGGAGGGAAAACCCGATCGCCGGCAATGCCTCCGGCAGGACAGGGGTGCTGAGCAGCCTGTCCTGCCGCCTGGGGGCAGAGGGGCTCAGAGAGAGCCCCGCCCATTTCAGGAGCTTGGAGAAGAGCGCGATTTCATCCCAGGTGGCCCGCAGATGGAGGTATGCCCAGTCTGTAAACAGGGTGCTCGCAATGACACTGCCTTTGCCATATTTGTACGCAAGCATCACCGGCTGTCCGCTCACACGGTTCCGCAGCAACGGCTTTCCGTTCCGGGGATAGGCGGTGAAGACGCCATCGATATTCAAATTTGGGCGGGATGCCGTGAGCCCTGCAACGACCGGATGCCTCATCGCCAATGTGGCCGAGCGTGGAAGAGAGCTCTGGCCCTCAAGCCATCCATATCCCTGGATAGAGTCGCCCGGCAAAAGGGGGAACAGGGCATAATCTTTTCCGAATCTCTGAGAAAAGATAAACAACATCCCCCCCTCCTCTACAAATCTGCCGAGGGCCATCCTGAACCGTTCAGGGTCATTCAGAGGAGAGAGTCCGCCGGAGGGGATAATCAACAGCGATATGGAAGAGGACTGGGCAGGAAGATCGGCCTCCTGAACCACCCGGACAGGCAGATAGAGCCCGAAGAAGAGTGCCGCCTCCCTCCCGTATCCGTTATCCAGAACAGCGACCTTTGACTTCGCGTCTATCCTGGGGGAGATCTCCTCCAGCTTCGTGGGATAGAGGGCATCCCCGAGAAAAGCGCTCTCATCAGGCTCATCACCCCCGGGATTGCCGGTATCAGAGACAGAGGCAGACGAAGGGATGGCCGGCATTAAGGCTATCCCTAAGAAAAAGAGTGCCGCAATAGGATGGAAGTACAGACGCTGTGGCATTCCTTCACCCTTCTGACCTTAACCCCGAAAATGCAAATGCATTTTCGGGTTAACCCTTTGACAGCCTGTGATACAGGTCTATCACAAGCCCTTCCCGCAGGCCGCTGTCACTGACGACGATCTCTCCAAATCCAAACCACTCCATGACCTCATCCACCACCACAGCGCCGGCAATGATGATGTCCTCCCTCCCCTTCTCGATGCCGGGGACCTGTTCCCTCTCTTCTATCTTCATCCGGGAGAGCATCCTGCGCATCTCCTGGATCCGGTCTCTGCGGATCCGGCAGCCGTTTACCTTATCCGGATCATACACAGTCATCTTCTGCTCAATGGCCGCCAACGTCGTTACTGTACCGGCCGTGCCGATTAATCCGCCCTTAAATCCCCCTATTTCCCCCTTTAGTAAAGGGGGATTAAGGGGGATTTGTGAGACGAGGGAATTCCTGAGCCCCTCCAGCCGTTTCTTTATCGCCGATTCCAGGGCCTCTATCTCCCCGGATTCTGGGGGGTCAGAATGGATATATTGTTCCGTAAACCTGACGACCCCGATGTCTGTGCTTACCTTGAAGGATATCTCCCCTTTGGATACGGAGACGAACTCCGTGCTTCCTCCCCCTATATCCATCAACAGGACATCTTTACCCTCTATATCCAGACCGGATGAGACACCGATCATGGTCAGCCTTGCCTCTTCATCCCCTGAGATGACCTGGACATCCAGTCCGGCCCTCTCCTTGACCATCCGGACAAAATCAGCGCCATTGGATGCCTCCCTCACAGCGCTGGTCGCCGCTGTATAGATCCCGGCGACCGGATACCTGCTGCAGGTCCTGGAAAACTCTTCCAATACAGCGAGGGTCCTCTCCATTGCCCCGGCCGTGAGTCTCCCTGTCCTGGAGATCTCCTCTCCCAGCCGGGTGACCTGCCGGTTTGATTCTATCTTCCGGTAACTGCCGTCAGGAGTAAATTCTGCAATGAGCAGTCTGAGGGTATTCGTTCCTATGTCAATGCCTGCGAGGGTCAGCAATCCTCTCTCACCATTTTCGAACGCAGACTATAGTCTGCGACTACTTCTTTATATCGAATTCAAACTCCTCTTGAAAGCCGCCGAGTTCAACCCTCAATCTTAATGCCGTTCCATAGGTAATGGCCTTCCTGAAATAGACAAATCCACGAACCTGCGAATTCGGATAGATAGGGGCCTCGGGAAGAGAGAAGATGGATATGTTGCTGAACGGCCTCCTCAGATAGGCAGGGACCTCAACTCCATAGGTATAGGGGGGCCGGGTCTCCTCATACCTGAAAAATAGATCAGGGCCCCTGTCGCCGTAGACATCCCTTGAGGCCATCATATATTCTACGCCCTCCGGAGGAACGGCCTCGAACTGATTTCCATGTTCATCAAAGAGTATCAATCCGCTATACCTGATGGCAACCTTGTCCCCGGTATTGTTTCGTATCAGGAACAGAAAGGGAGTAAAATAATCATTGATGGCATAGGGCGTATACCTCCACTCCTCTGTCTGGACAGACACCCTTATCCCGGCCTTCTCTTTTGTAATAATACTGGAGTCCAGGTCCACTAATCCAGGCTGACCCGCACGAGGGATTATCTTAGGTGCACAGGCCGTCATAAAAGTAAAAAAGCAGAGGATAAACCCTGTGGCAAAGAGGGTCTTATTGCGATGTTTCATCTTAAAATCTCCGATCAAATCCCCCCTTCCCCCCTTTTCTAAAGGGGGGGAAAATCTAATTCCGGAATTAATCCCCCCCTGTCAATCCTTCTGGATATCCCTCAGGTTATCCAATTCCTTCCGGTATCTCTCTTCCTCGATCTTGATGGCCTCAATACTCTCCATCAGGTCTTTCATCTCGCGGCTTGAAAGGACCCCGTAATCCCTTCGTTCCACTGCCCCGATAAACCTCTCCCCCAGCTCTCTGTAAAGTCCAGAGAGATGGCCTTCTACCTTGTACATGTCATACCGGTACTTCAGCATGTCCATCTCTGCCATGGTCTTCAGAAAGAGGGAAGTCCCCTCCTTTTTCAAGACCGAGATCCCGGCAGACACATCCTCATGTATCTTTTTCATCATGTCCATATAGGGGATATTACCTAATCAGGGGGGCAAAATCAAGACAGATAACTTAACTCAAGTAATGCCTCGGTGAAGGGGGGACGGATGTCCCTGAGCGACTTGCCGAGAGCAGTTGGGCACCTATCAAGGCGAGCAGGCGGAGGGCAGTGCTTGCATTGAGCGAAGCGAAAAAAGCCAGCCCGTTAGAGGCTGGAAGGCTTCCCCGCCTGCGAGTCCTTAGATAGGTCAATTGCGAAGGCCAGGAGCGAAGGGACATCCGTCCCCCCTTCACCGAGGCATCATTAACTCACAGTGGCCAGTTCCAGCTTATCCCGCCATTTCTGCTCCATCGCATGGCGCAATAACCGGTGCTCCGGCCTTTCCAGGGCGGGGTCTTTCGCGATGATCTCAAAGGCCTCCTTCCTTGCGGCCTCTAATATCTTTACATCCCTCAGGAGATTGGCCACCCTGAGCTCTGGAATCCCTGACTGTCTCGTCCCAAAGAACTCGCCGGGCCCACGGATCGCCATATCCTCCTCCGCGATCTCAAACCCGTTATTCGTCCTCGCCATCATGCTGAGCCGGCGCCTCCCCTCTTCCGTCACCTTTCCGTTGGTCAGGAGCAGGCAATAGGACTTCCCCCCGCCCCGCCCCACCCTCCCCCGGAGCTGGTGGAGTTGAGACAGACCGAATCTCTCGGCATGTTCTATGATCATCACCGTGGCATTAGGGACATCGACCCCCACCTCCACAACCGTGGTGGAGACGAGGATCCGGATCTCATTCCGCTTAAACCGCCCCATGATCTCCTCTTTCTTAACAGAGTTCAGCCTGCCGTGAAGGAGGCCCACCATATTATCCGGAAAGGCCCTCTGTAACCTCTCCGCCATCTCAGTAGCCCCTTTAAGATCCACCTTCTCAGACTCCTCCACCAGGGGATAGACCACATAGACCTGTTTCCCCTCCCTTAACCCCTCCTTCATAATAGAGTATGCCTCTTTCCGCCTGTCACCATAGAGCCATTTCGTGATCACAGGGATACGGCCCGGCGGAAGTTCATCAATGACCGACAGGTCAAGGTCGCCATAGACACTCATGGCCAGCGTCCGGGGTATCGGGGTTGCCGTCATAATCAGGACATCCGGATTATACCCCTTTCGCTTCAGCGTGGCCCTCTGGAGCACCCCGAACTTGTGCTGCTCATCAACCACAGCAAGACCGAGGCGCTTGAAGACCACCCCCCCCTCCAGCAAGGCATGGGTCCCTATGACGACCTGGACACCCCCCTCTGCGGTATCCTTCAGGATGGCCTCCCGCTTCCTGGATGTGATGCCGCTGGTCAGGATGCGCGAGGTCACCCCAAGTGGGTCAAGATAGACCTGGATATTGCGGTAGTGCTGTTCAGCTAATATCTCGGTGGGCGCCATCAGGGCCGCCTGGTACCCATTTTCAACCGCAATCAGTATGGCCGTCAGTGCGACGATGGTCTTCCCGCAGCCCACATCCCCCTGCAGAAGCCTGTTCATGGGGTGAAGACCGGCCATGTCCCCCATGATCTCATCAATCACCCTCTGCTGGGATGATGTCAGTCTGAATGGGAGGAGGGCATGGAGCCTCCGGATCATAGGACCATCCACCTTAAAGGCGATCCCGCTCTCCTGGGTCACCGTAGATTTCTTTATGGCTAACCCAAGTTCCAAGAGGAGGAACTCTTCAAAGGAGAGCCGTTTATGTGACCTTGTCCCCCCCCTGTTTAACAGATCCATCTCAGACCTCTCCGGGGGAAAGTGGATCTGATTGACGGCATCGTGGAGCCCGGGGAGATGGTACTTATCCAGGAGCCCTTGAGGGAGGATTTCAGGCAGGGGATACAGGTCAAGGAGTCCTTTGATGATATTCCTCATGACCTTTTGCGTCAGACCACTGGTCACATGGTATATCGGGACTATCCTGCCTGTGTGGATGAGCTCGCCCTCTTCGTCATCTATAATCTCAAATTCAGGGCCGTCCATGTACAGTCCATAGCTATAAGGGTCCCTCCGGACATGCCCGCTCACGACGACCCTCTTTTCCTTCTTTAAGACATCCTTGAGATAGGGCTGATTAAACCACTTTGCCGTGATATACCCTGAGCCGTCACCGATGGTCGCCTCAAAGATCTTCTTTCTCTGTCTCGGCGTAATGACAATCCCAGAGGCCATGACCTTTCCCTGAACGGTCTGATAACTTTCGTCCGCACCATGACGGATGAGCTCACCGATCGGTTTTATATTCCCCCGGTCTTCATATCTGAAAGGGGTATAATAGAGGAGGTCCTCTATGGTCTTGATACCGAGCCTGCCCAGGAGTTTAGCCCGTACCGGGCCTACGCCCTTTATATATTGAATCTCTTTCTGAAGGTCCGTCATTTCCTTTATTTCCCACTATTTTTTAGTTATTGCATTTGTTTCTTGACTATGATAGCCTTAACAAGTTTTTGACACAAGTCCATTAAATTTTTTTCAGGAGGTGCAGGGTGGCTCGGGAATGTTCAGTCTGTGGCAAAAAAAGGATTACCGGTAATAACGTCAGTCATGCCAACAACAAGTCAAGAAGGGTGTTCCAACCCAATCTGCAGAGGGTGCGGGTGATTGTGAATACAGCGGCAAAACGCGTGATGATCTGCACCCGCTGTTTGCGGTCTAACCGCGTTCAGAAGGCTCTATAGTTGGGGCTGAAAAACGCCCATCTGCGGCGTCAGGACTTCGGATTCTTCGCCTCAACGTACAGGAAGTACGCCTCGGCTTGAATCCTCGTCCTTCCTTGCATATGGGCATTTTTGAGCCCCAACTTGGAACTCAGGTTTTTGAGCAGGCAACCGCCTCTATCTCAATCTCTGCATCCTTTGGTAATCTCGAGACTTCGACAGTAGACCTGGCCGGAGGGTTATTTGGAAAGTATTTCTTGTAGATGCTGTTGACCTTCTCGAAGTTGCCCAGACTCTTGAGATAGAGGGTCGTCTTGACGACATCCTCCAATCCCATGCCGGCGGCCTCAAGGATTGCCTGTAAATTTTTAAGGACCCTCTCTGCCTGCTCTCCGGCATCCCCGTTAATCATCTTCCCGCTTTCAGGGTCAATGGGGATCTGTCCTGAGATAAAGAGGAGGCCGTTGCTCCGGATGGCCTGAGAATAAGGGCCTATGGCCGGAGGGGCCTTTGGGGTGGAGATGATCGTCTTTTTTTCCTGGGTCATGCTCTTTCCACCAATCTTATGGGCGCTATTGTAGCACGTTCTGCCTCATTACCTTTGAGAATTGACCTGATCCTGCTTCTCAATCAACATGGCGGTAATGTGCCCTATCTTGATCTTGCTCTCCATCATGACCGGTGTCCGGGACGCATCATCTGTAAACCATACCAGCACATCCCCCTTATTGACAAAAAGTCCTTCGTATTTTATCAGGGCCTTTATCTTGATCGTATTAAAGGTGCCGGCAGGGGTCCATACCTTCTCTTTCTTTAACACCTGGATGATGAGGTTCCAGTTTTTATTGCCATCATACACATCCATAGAGACATCTTTGCCGATCTCCAAAGGGAGGGTGCGGAAAAAATAGACGACTGACAGGGGGTCCTGTACCCTCGGCGAAACTTCAGAGGTATGCGTCTCCCCCCCGCTGGCCTTATGTTTAATAAACGTTGCCATGTTTTTCTCCCGGTCAAAGAGGATCTCCTTGTCGCTGGAATAGGTCCCCTCCTCTTGTCTCGACCTGTAACGATAGGGATAGAGGGCCGTTGTATCCATATAGGTCTCGACCAGATCGTTTACAGGATAGAAGAGAGAAATCACCCGGTTGGATCTCGTAACAGAGGTGATCTTGTACGCGGAATGGTCGTTGTCGATCTCTTTTTTGACCTCCATGATGGCCGTGCCGCCGCTGACCCCGTACCAGGAGAGGTCGAAGACCAGGCGTTCTCCATTGGAGAAGGCTTTCGCAAAGGGGAGGAACGGGTTGCAGAACAGCAGCGCCGCAGTGAGCACTATGCTCTTTATGTTTATCGTAGATTTTTTGATTCCGGGATTCCCATCTTCTTTCTAAAATATCCTATCGTATGGCGCAATCCCTCCCTCAATTCAACGCGGGGCTCCCATCCCAGGATCGTCTTTGCCCTTGTAATATCCGGCTGTCTGACCTTCGGGTCATCCTCCGGAAGGGGCATCTGTACGATCCTGCTTTTACTCCCCGTAAGGGAGATAATCTCTTTAGCCATCCCTGCAACTGTCATTTCATGCGGATTTCCGATATTCACAGGAAGGTTATAGTCAGACATCAACAGACGGTATATCCCCTCGACCAGGTCTGTGATATAACAGAAACTGCGGGTCTGGGCCCCGTCTCCATATACCGTGACATCCTCATCCTTCAGGGCCTGGGCAATGAAATTGGGGATGGCCCTCCCGTCTTTGATCCTCATCCTGGGGCCATAGGTATTAAAGATCCGGACGATCCGGGTATCCACCTTGTGGTATCTCTGATACGCCATGGTCAGCGCTTCTGCAAAGCGCTTTGCCTCATCATAGACACCGCGCGGGCCGATTGGATTCACATTTCCCCAGTAGTCCTCATTTTGCGGATGGATGAGAGGGTCTCCGTAGACCTCTGAGGTGGAGGCGATCAGGAGCCTCGCCCCCTTTTCTTTGGCAAGACCCAGGGCCTTGTGAGTCCCTAAGGACCCCACTTTCAGGGTCTGGATCGGATATTCCAGATAGTCGAGGGGGCTGGCAGGACTTGCAAAGTGAAGGATGTAATCAAGCTTCCCCTGCACGTACACATAGTTGGTGACATCATAGTGGATAAAGGAAAATCTTTTGTCTTTGATATGCTCTATATTATCAGAACTCCCGGTTATCAGGTTATCCATGCAGATGACCTCATAACCCTCCTGGAGGAAGCGTTCACACAGATAAGACCCTATGAATCCGGCCCCCCCTGTCACAAGCACCCTTGCCATTCCTTAGCCCCCTGTTAGAATCAAAAGCATTTTCCGGGTTACCGGGTATTCGGACCCTGGGTCGTCGGTCCCTTGATATCCGGGCCTTTGGTCTCTGTTTTACCCTCCGGCTGCACCGGCGCACTCCCTTCAGTCCCGCCCTGGATCTTATTTAACCTGGCTGAGGCGTCCTGTTTCCATGGGGAGTTCGGGAAGGTCTTTATCAGATATTGATATCTCTCGATCGCCGCAGCCTTATCTCCGGAGATTTCATGGACCCTGGCGATCTCATAAACTCCACGGTCCGCTACCGGTGAGTCCTTCAGCGTGGATGCCTGGTTAAAGGCGGTGATGGCATTGCTATAGTCTTTCTTCCCCAGATAGGCATTACCCAGGTTAAGGTAGACCAGGGGGAGGATCGTCTCCTGGCCGCTATGTTTTCCTATAATCTCCTGATAGGCCGTGATAGCCTGATCCGGCTCTCCCAGGGCCAGATGACTATTGCCGATATAATACAGGGCCGTAGCTGCACCCCTGGCGGTAGAATAGTCCTTGACAATCTCCTGGTATTTGGAGAGCGCCTCTTTATAGTTTCCTTCCAGGTAATAATTATAGGCAGTGGTTTGGAGCGCGGAGGCCTCTTGATCCCATTTCTGACACAGGTAATAATACGCTGCCGCTCCGCTAACCAGGGCAAGCAACAGGATTAAAGAGATCAGAGAGACCAGACGGTACTTTTGAAAAGTCCGGCCTGCCCTTGAAACCAGCCCATACATGGCGCTCTGGATTTCCTCTGTTTCTACGATATCCTTCTTTTTGGGGACTTTCTTTCTTATGATCTTCATGGTTCTCCTATAATTATAAACTTAGAGATACTAAGTAAATTATTTTCCCTTGTCAAGCATTCATTGGTATGGTATTTTGTAAGGGCAATGGAGAAACCCTATATCAAGGAGATCCAGGAGATAGAGAAAAAACGATGGGAGCTCCTGAGCCTTGAGATTATCATACTCATATTTTTAACCGGCGCTGTCATCGTCCTGTCCATCCTCGAACAGAAATTCCTGACACTCTTTTTCTTAGCCCTCCTTGCCGTCCTGTTTTCTGTCTACATCATCAGCAAACAAAAAGAATTAAAAAGGTTGAATACAACCCTTACAGAGGAACAGTTTAAAAACATCGAGGAGCGGATCAGGTCAGCCTCTCTTAAAGAACGGTTGAACGAGGTGGTCATCCTGTACAGGATCGGCCGCATCAGCGTATCACAGTTCACCCTCCAAAGAAAGCTTGATAAGATTCTGTCCCTCGCCTTAAACATGCTAAAGGCAGACAGGGCCTCTATCATGCTCCCCAATGAAAAGGCCGGCATCTTTATTATCGCAAGTTCGATAGGTCTTGAAAAAGAGCTGGTAGAGCCAAAAACCCATAAGATCGGCGAAGGGGTAGCAGGCTGGGTCTTTGAAAATAAGACCCCTCTGATACTCTCCGGGAGGGTAGAAGACGATAGATTTAAAAATTTCATTAAAAAGACTGCCGAGATCAATTCAGCAATCTCCCTGCCCATCAAGTTAAAAGGAAAGGTCATAGGGATTCTTAATCTGAGCTACCTGAAAGGGATAGAGAGGGCATTTACAGAACGGGATATGAGGATGCTCTCCCTGTTTTCAAGATACATGTCAACGGCCATAGAGCATACCCAGCTTGCGATGAAGAGAAACTTAGTCCATTAGACCTCCTCTTTTTTACGTAACAACTTGGCCCCGATAATCCCTACCTCATACAATACGATGAGCGGGCCCGCCATCAGCAACTGATTAAACACATCCGGTGTGGGAGTAAGCACCGCAGCGATAATAAAGTTCAGGAGTATGGCATACTTCCTGTTTTTCGCTAAAAATTCCGGTGTAAAGAGTCCGATCCTCGTCAGGAATATAATGATAAAGGGGAGTTCAAAGATGATCCCGAAGGCCAGCATAAACTTGATGACAAAGTCGAGATAGTATCCTATTGAGATCATGGGGGTGAGGCCAGCGGTCTTATAGCTCAGGAGAAAATTCATGGCAAACCTGAGCACCACGAAATAACAGAAGGAGAGGCCGATCCCAAAGGAGACAATCACCAGGATAAGAAACAGGACGCCATACCGTCGCTCTTTTTCACTCAGGCCTGGAGAGACAAACCTCCAGACCTGGTATAGCACGACCGGTAAGGCCAGGATAATGCCGGCAAAGAGGGCGACCTTAAAGTTGCTCCAGAGAGCCTCTGCCGGAGATAAGAATACAAAGGTAGGCCTCGTTTCAGAGGTGATGAAACCGGTAAGCAATTTAAGGAGCTGCTCTGAGAAGTAAAAAGAGGCCGTAAAACTCACGCCAATCGCTATCAGAGAAATTGATAAGCACCGTCTTAATTCCGTGAGGTGCTCTGTCAGGGACATCCGTTTGTCTTCTGTCATCCGAGTCTCTTCTTGCTGTCTGGCATTAGAAAAGGGGACAGATTTATTTTACATTTTTTTGTAAAATAAATCTGTCCCCTTTTCTACCTATGGTTTGCCCTTTCTGGCGTTCTCCTTCCCCTCTCCCACCTTCAATATCTCCATCACCTTGTCTTTGGCAAGAAGCTTCTCCTTCTGCAGGTTCTTCCTTAAGACCTCCTCCTCCGGGGTCAGGACGTGTTTCTTGTTCAGGTCTCTTATCTCATGCTCCAGTCTCTTATGCCTCTCTTCCCAGGAGAAAAACTCGTCATTCTCGCGCCGCAATCTCTCTATCAGTGCCATATTCTTCTTACCTGCCATATGCCGGTCTCCTTTCCTTTAGGTTTGTTGTCTGTAAATTACAGTTCCAATCCCATGATAAAGGCATCTTCCTTAGGATTTTTGTAGTATTTGGGCCTGCGCGTTATCATCCTGAAACCAATCTTTTCATACAACCTGCGGGCGGCCTCATTAGACTCCCTGACCTCTAAGAACGCACTCACCACCCCGGCCTTCCTCCAATAATCCAGAGCGACTGTAATAAGCCTGGAACCGATACCTTTCTGCCTGTATTGAGGATGCACGGCAAGATTAAGCACATGGGCCTCACCCTCAAAGAGCCAGAAACAGAGGTAACCGGCCAAGGCCCGCGATGGCACCAGGCGCGCCACCCAGGGATGCGAGAAGGAGTTAGAGAACTCGGCCTTAAACATGGGATAGGTCCACGGATCAGAGAATGACGCCTTCTCTATCCTGACCACCTCCTCTAAGTCATCCTCCCGCATCTCCTCTATGGTAATCTGTGTCTCATTGATCATGCCTGTCCTTTGCTTTAATCCCCCCTTTCCCTTCCCCCTTTGTTAAAGGGGGATTGAGGGGGATTGGGGCAAGGGGGGATTCAGGAGCTTCTGAACTTTACCTCCGCCTCGGACCTTCGTATATAGACCGGAACCTCCGTCCTACCGATAATCTCCCCTCTTTTTAACTGAGTGAGTCCGATCCCTGCCACAGAGATCCCTGAAGGGAGCATGGCATTCATCGGTGCAAAATAGGCATGATCGCCAAGCTGACTCTTTAAGAAATCTTTATAGACATCAACCCCATCCCCTAAGAAGACAACAGGCTCCAGGATCTGCTCTATCAGAGACTCAGGGGGGACAACCCTATCGTCTGTCAACCGGATCATACAACCGTCCTCACGATACTTAAACAGTGCCGCATAGACCTCCTTTTTTCGCGCATCCAGTATGGGGCACAGGAGATAACGGCAGAAGGGCATATTTGAGGCCAGCGCCTCTAACGTAGAGACGGCGGACGCCGGTTTCCCCGTGGCCATGCATAACCCCTTCACGGTGCCGAGCCCGATACGGAGCCCGGTAAATGAGCCGGGCCCGATGGAGACCGCAAATCCATCAATCTCTTCTAATGTGATCCTGGCCCCCTGGAGCACGAGATCTATCGCCTCCATAAGCCGTTCAGAATGGGTTACATCAATCTTAAGGCTGTACTGCGCGACAGGCCTGTCCTCATCAACCAGACCGATACTGCCCGTCATCGTAGATGTGTCTATTCCGAGTACCTTCATATGAAAATCCTCGATCAAATCCCCCCTTGCCCCCCTTTTCTAAAGGGGGGGGGAAGCAAATCTCCCCCTTTACTAAAGGGGGAATAAGGGGGATTATTTCATCTGTTATACTCTATTTTATGGAGCCTCATCCTGAAGAGGTTCTGACCCCCGTCTCCTTTTACTAGGATCGCAAAGGGGGTCCGAATGCCATCAACAACCCTGAAATCTCCATACACAATATCCAGAAGCCTCTCCCCGCCCCTGTCCGGAAGCTTTGAGAATATCTCTTTCCTGACTACGACCATATCCCTTTTCTCAACCCACCACCGCCTGACAGGATAGGACAAATCCTCCCTGCTTTTCAACTGATTTAATAGGTAGTAATCTTCCAGCTCCTCGATGAGAAAACGGGTATCTTCAGCAACATCGCTCCCGTAAAAATCTATCGCCTCCCGGACTATGCCAGGGTCTGCGGGGAGATCAATCCCCGGGATGCCTTTGATCCCTGTCATGAATTCCTCAGCGCTGCCGCTGATCCGCCTCCCATTGGGGAGCAAGAGGGTAAACAGGTCATCCACTGTCTCAAAATTAAATAAGGTAAACCCGGTGGGGGTGAGTCCTGTAAGCCTGAACAGACCCTCGCTTTTGTATACCAGGTAGACGTCCAGCTCCGGTGATGCGATGCCTGCGGGTCTTAGACCTAAGGAGGCTTTGATGGTCTTTATACTTGCTGACTTGCCCTGGATGGCCTCTATTACCCTCCTGTCCATACTGATCTCAAGGTGGGTATAGGGCCTTGTCCCGGCACAGGAGAGGGGGATCATACTGCCTATCAGCAATATTATGACGGTTGCGGTTGGGCTCTTCACTCTTCCTTTAAGGGAATATGGCCTCTACGGCATTTTTAACAGTGGATACTCCTATAATCTCGATAGAATCCAAGGCAAGCTGGGATGCATTGCGTTCCGGGAGGATACATCGTTTAAACCCTAATTTGGCCGCCTCCTTCACCCTGACCTCTGCGGAGGTCACGGCCCTCACCTCTCCGGACAGGCCCACCTCCCCAAAGACGATGGTGTCGGGGTCAATGGCGACCTCTTTGAAGCTGGAGGAGAGGGCGGCTATGATGCCCAGGTCAACGGCCGGCTCCCTGATCTCTAAGCCGCCAACCACATTTATAAATATGTCCTGCCCCTGGATATGCATACCGACCCTCTTCTCAAGCACACTCACCAGGAGTAACAGCCTGTTATAGTCTACGCCGATCGCCCCCCTCTTGGGGATCCCGAAGGGGGACGGGCTCACTAAGGCCTGGACCTCGGTTAATATGGGCCGGCTCCCCTCGATGCTCGATACGACGACAGAACCGGTGGAACCGGGGGTCCTCTCTGAAAGAAACAGGCTCGACGGGTTCACGATCTCCTCAAGCCCCCCCTCCCTCATCTCAAAGACGCCGATCTCATGAGTGGAACCAAAACGGTTTTTGACCGCCCTGAGTATCCTGTAGGAATGCCCGCTATCGCCTTCAAAATAGAGGACGGTATCCACGATGTGTTCCAGGACACGAGGCCCGGCGATGGCCCCGTCTTTGGTCACATGTCCCACAAGAAAGACAGGGACGGCATTCTTTTTGGCATAATTCATTAATTGAGAGGCCGACTCCCGTACCTGGCTCACACTCCCGGGGGCTGAGGACAACTGATCTGTAAAGATCGTCTGAATGGAGTCCACGATCATGGCGCGGTGGGGGATCTTCTGTGCATGACCGAGGATCTCTTCCAGGGAGGTCTCGGCCAACAGATAGATGCCTTTGGATGCGATATCCAGCCTTCCGGCCCGCATCTTGATCTGGGCCGGGGATTCCTCTCCGGAGATATAAAGGACATTGTGAGAGGTGTTGGAAATCCTATCAGCGACTTGCAGGAGGAGGGTGGACTTTCCGATCCCGGGGTCTCCGCCGATCAGGACAACCGAACCCGGGACAATGCCGCCACCTAACACCCTGTCAAACTCCCCTATCCCGGTCAGGAACCGTTCACTCTCGGCATAATCTATTTCATCGAGGGGGACAGGCGTTGCTGAAGGCCCGGCAGGCCTGCTGATACGCGTATCGCTTATCTTCTCTTCGATTAGGGTGTTCCATCCCCCGCAATCAGGACATCGCCCCATCCACTTCGGGGAGCTATAGCCGCAGGACTGACACAGGAAGACATTTCTTACTTTCACTCAAAAATCCTCTTAGCAGCCCGATAAATCGGGCAACTACATCCAGGTAATTCCGTTAATTCCGGGGACCCTTTTTCATATTCCTTCCTCTGCACCCCCAACAAGGATCCGTGTCACAAGCTCGTTAATCTTAGCCTGGTCTTGTCTGCTGACCCTCGTGAACCGGATCCCCATGCCCGGAGAAAATCCCTCGGCATACTCCGTCCGGCTCCAAATGACTGTACCCTTCAGCATCGTCTTATTTGCGGCCCCCGGAAGATGCAGTTCTATGGATATCTCCTGCTGCACAGGAAGTGGGGCAAAGGTCTCTATGAAAAGGCCGCCGCCCCCTATGGTGACTGTAAATGCCTCTACCTCTTTACCTTCCGCGTTCTGATACTTTACGATCAGGGCCAGGGGCGCCCTGGAAAATTTTCTCCTGTCTTTCATGCTGTCTTTCATTCTCTCTCATGCTCCATGTATTCGGTAATAAATTCTCTTATAACCTCCAGATCCCCTTCCACGATATCTGTAAAACAGACGCCGCAGCGAAACTCATTCTTCTCCCGTCCGGTCAGGAGCTCTGTCCATGCCACCTTAACCCCGGCATCGATGGCCCTTATCCCGAGGTATAGCCGGACCTTGAGACACGTGGACACCGGTTGAAATTCAGGGAGAAGAAGAAGGAGTCCCCCGCTGCTGATATTCTGGGCGACCACCGCCTTTACCTTCTCTTCCTCCGTCTCAACGACATGATATTCCACGGGGAGGGTGATGTCGATTCTGGGAAATCTCCTCCGCTGGAACGATACCGCCCCCCATTTGGACCGCCTCTGATTTTCTGCCTCTGAAGACATGGTCATCCCGTCACAATAGGGGCATCAAAGAGACCGAGC
>JACRHF010000071.1 GCA_016217665.1 Nitrospirota bacterium
CTTTGTAAATCTTCCATCGAAAGCCTCCTTTGCCGTAAACTTTGAGCGGTTCACGGCTTTGGAGGCTTTCATATATTCCCGTAAATGTCAAACTCTGGGAGTCCCCCGGCAGAGCCGGGGGTTTACCCATGATTAATTATTCTGGTATCCTTTGTGACACCCTGGCTTGAAATTCCAAGCTTTTCTGCTAAATTGATGACCGGGATCACAACACCGCGGAGATCTATAACCCCTAAAATAGGGTCCGGAAGATCGGGAATCCTGTTGATATGTTCAAACCTGTTAATCTCATGGACTTCAGAAATATTTATAGCAAACCGTTCCTCGCCGACAGTAAAACCAATAAGCTGCAAGACCTTGCCGACCTCATTTTGCAATGACATATCTGGAAACCTCCATAGTCTATTTGCCGTCAAATATCTTTTCGATCTTCTCCCTCAGCGCCTCTGCAGTAACTGGCTTTAAGATGTTTTTTGCAATCCTCCGCATCGTAGAAAAATCATCCACGACTAATATTCTCATTTTCAGATCCAGCATAATTCCCCCCTTGACTTGCCGCAGCTATCTCCCTGACTTCCTTGATAAGCAACTCCTTGGTTATCGGCTTTGTAAGAAAGCCTGAAGCCCCTGTGCCAATTCCTTTTGCCCGGCTAAGATCATCCTGCTCGGTTGTCAATATGACGAGCGGCAAATGTCTGAATGTTGCATTACTTCGGATCCATCTTGTCAGTTCTATTCCATCCATTTGCGGCATATTCAAATCGGTGATGACGAAATCAACCTTTGTGCCCACAAGCTTTTCAATCGCCTCAACTCCATTGGCAGCCATTATCATATTATAGCCGGCTCCCTTCAGATAAGAGGCGATAATCTTTCTGGTGGTGCTGCAATCATCTACTATCAAGATACTTCTAATCATAGACCTGACCTCAATAAATCCGGACAATCTCCCGGATTATTTTTGCCGGATTATTTTTGCCGGATTATTTTTGATAGATCAGAATATTATTAATATTAACGAGCTTAAAGGCCCTCGATATATTAAACAAAGACTCTGCATGACCTATAAAAAGATACCCCCCGGGGGCTAAGGAATCATAAATATTGGCTATCACCCTCTTTTTGGCAGCCTCGTCGAAATATATCAACATATTTCTACAAAATACGATATTCATCCCACGGAACATCTTCACTCTCATATTGTCGAACAGGTTGACATTGCTTAGTCGGACCATCCCTCTCACTTCAGGTCTCACGTTATACTTGCCGTTTCCATTTTTGATATAATATCGATCCAGGTACGGAGGCGGAACATTGCGTATGGAATAGTCAGTGTACTCCCCCCTCCTTGCGGAGTTCAGGACACACTCGCTGATATCACTCCCATGGATCTCAATGTCCCAGCCTGAATCCTGAATCTTGGGGAATTTATTTAACAGAAGCATTGCAAGGGTATAGGGTTCTTCCCCGGTTGAACATGGGGCACTCCATATTCTCAGCTTCTTATATCCCTTTTCTTCAGCCTCCTTTACTATTTGAGGCAGGACAACGGATTCAAAGGCCTGCAATTGATTTATATCTCTGAAAAAACTTGTTTCATTCGTCGTTACGATATCAAAAAGCGTAGAGAACTCCTTATCCCTCAGGGGATCGTGTCTTAGAAAATCTACATATTTTTCAAAGTCATCAAATCCCTCATCCTCTATACGCCTTAAAAGCCTGTTCTCTAAGAGATACTTTTTCTGGTCAGGGAAAAATATTCCACTGCGCTCATATATCATATCCCTTAAGGCGTAAAAAGAATGATGGCTCATCTCTATCTTCTTACCGGATAACATTATCTTTTGTTCTTAGCTTCCTATAAGCCTCTATGGCCGCATCCCTCCCAAGTCTTACCAAGCCTTCCATGGCCTTACCGGCGACTCTGGTGTTCCTGTCCTGAAGGAGAGAGAGAAGCAGATCAACCGATTCTTCTTCAGAATATTCACCTGCCAACTGTGCCACTAACATCCTGATCTCATCCTTCTCATCAGAGGCTGCCGTGATGAGTGCATCCAGTAAGCCTGGAACCTTAAGATCATTCAGGGTTTCAAGACATGCCTTTCTAACCCGCCAGTTCTCATCACTCAGCATCCCCTTTGCGTGTTCGATCGCCATTATCCATCCTAACTTGCCAAGACCTTTAATGACGGCTTCTCTGATATGGGGTTTCTTACTGGAAAGGTTTATGGCAAGATCTTCAGGCAGGTGAGGTATCCTGTTTTTTTGACCTATTTCTACTAAAGCGTTTACTATCTCTTCCGCGACATCACGATATTCTTCTTCCCGGAGTCTGTTCAGAAGTATCTTTGCGGACTCAGGTGTAGACAGGATACCCAAGCCACGGGCCGCGGCCGCCCGGATGTGCCCCTCTTCAAATGAGAGCATATTCATTAGAAAGCCTGAAGAATCTTTTCCCCCTATTCGGCCCAGGGCAAGCACTACCTCTATCCTGATATCCCTGTCTGCTCTCTCAAAAAGGTTCATCAGATTCGGGACAGCCTTAGCCGATCCAAACAGTCCCAGTACTCGTATGGCCACTAAAAGGGCCGTATTACTTTCACCCTCTAATGCCTCAATCAGTGTGTCCTCTTCATCCAAACTCTCTAATGCGTCCATTGCAGCCTGGAGTATATCCGGGTTGTCTATCTCTGCTGAGGATATCAATCGCAGGATGCCTGCAGAACTTCCCCGGGTACTTAAGACAGAGAATGCCTGTATAAAATCCATCTTCACCTCTGCCTCTTCTATATCCGAATCATTCATCGCATCAAAGAGATCATCAAATAATCTCCCGGCTCCGAACCTGTTTATCGCCTTCCCGATATTCCCATGGGTGAGTCTTACAACACCCTTTACTGCCGTACGGACAGCATCGGGGTCTGCTGAATCAATCGCCTCCATAAGACCGTCCACAGCCTCTTCACCGCCAACCTGCGCTATGGCCTCTATCGCTGCAATCTGTAACTCTGTCTTTCCAGAATTGACAAGACATATGAGGGGCTGGATTGCCCTTCTATCTTTGATTCTCCCAAGGGCCCTCGCTGCGAACAAGACCACCCAATCCTCGTCATTAAGCAAACCGATAAGGGCCTCAGCGGCTGACGAATCGCCCACTCTCCCCAACCCGTCTGCTGCTGAACTCCTGACATTGCTGCAGGGGTCTTTCAGCATCTCGATGAGCATCTTTTTAGACTCCAGCCCGTGTATGCTGCCAAGGATATCCGCAATCATCTTGCGAACATCCTCATCCTTATCTTGAACATGGGGCTGAAAAAGATCGATGCCGCACTTCCCTATCTTATCTAATATCTCTCGCGCCATATTCCGCACATGAATACGCCTGTCTGACAGAAGGGGAAGTGCCTGATATACCGCCGCCTCATCTTCAAAGGCAATGAGGGCATCCATGGCCGCCTGTTGTATGCCCGGATCATCGTCCTGCAAGGCCTGAATCAATGGATAAAGCACCCTGGCATCTTTTACTCCGGTTAATACCCCGATCGCATCCCTTCGGACGCAGGGGTCTTTCTCATGCATCCGATCCAGTTGCTGCAACATCTCTTTCTCACAAATTGTCCGCATAACACGCATTTTATCAGTACGTTCTAATGGTAATCGTTGTCACCCGCTCTTCTCCTGCAATTTTTCTTTAAGCCTGAACATCGCCTGTGTATGGAGTTGTGAGATCCTCGATTCAGTAACCTCCAATATCTTCCCTATCTCTTTCATTGTGAGTTCATTGTAATAGTACATAGAGACTACCTTACGCTCTTTTTCAGGAAGGTTCTCTATGGCCTTGGTCAGGATATTCCGGGTATCCTTTGACAGGAGCAGTGTCAATGGATCACGCTTTTCCGGCTCTCCGATGCATTCAAATACATCCCGGTCGTTATCCTGATTAAAGCCTAAGTCCTCGATACTAATCATCGCTGAGGCACGGGACTGAGACAGGAACTCCTGATATTCTGTCAGACTCATCTTTAACTCCCCGGCCATCTCTTCTTCGGTAGGAGGTCTTCCAAACCTCTTCTCTAATTGGGCTATGGTCCTGTAGAGCAAGCTCGCCTTTTCCTTCACCGACCTCGGTATCCAATCCATCGCGCGTATCTCATCTAACATGGCCCCCCGGATACGGAACTCTGCATAGGTCTTAAACAGCGTCTCTTTGCCGGGATCATATTTATCCATCGCATCCATCAGTCCTATGATCCCGGCACTAATAAGGTCATCGATACCGATATCCGGCTGAAGCCTGTAAGAAAGTCTATAGGCCATATACTTAATTTTGGACCCATATTCCTGGATCAGTTTATCCCTGACAGCAGGATCCACAATCCCTTTCCTGGCTTTACTACCCTTGGTCTTTTGCCGGATGACCTTCTGAACTGTCTTTTCCATAGTTGACCCCTTCTTTGTTATATCCCGCTCCAGTCACTCTGCTGCCTGCACAGTATGACTTCCCCCTTATTAAGCAATTCATGTACCATCGATTTTACGGAGAGAGTATTGTTATAACTGTTTGATTTTTATTGGATGACGATGGAACAGCATGGAGGGTGGAGGTCGTTTATCGTCAAGCAATTGACGGGGGGAGAGTCAAAAAAATGGGGTTACAGCATGGGAAATTTCCCTGGTAAGATTTGGATTGACAGAAAAATCCCCTCCTGCTATCTTAGCCGTGGAGGTGTAAAGATGGGTACATATGACAACATCGGGTACGAAATAGCAAAGACAGCCTATGATCTCTGGGAGAAAGGGGGATGCATACCAGGCAAAGACCTTGAGAACTGGCTTGAGGCAGAACGGATCGTAATGACAAGATCCGCAGAAAAGAGCCCATCAAAGGAAAAACCGAAAAAAGCGACCCCCTATGAAAAAATACCGGTTGAACTGAAAAAGGCTTCCCCCAAAGGGATAAAAAAGGAGGCCCCGGAGAAAAAAGCAGCGGCCAGGAAGACCACGAAAAAAGCCGAATCCAAAAAAGAGGGAAGGAAGACAAAGTAATTTCAACTAAGGGGCCGTACGTGATTCCGGGGACACCATACTTAATTCTGGATAATAAATTTATGATAGCCTTCCCGATATTCTGACTCCATGGAATTAAATATGGTGTCCCCGGAATTTTCAACAATTGCTACTTGTGCTTGATAAAAGTTCCGTTTTGATATTCTTCAAAGGCTATTTTTAACTCCTCCTGAGTATTCATAACGATAGGGCCATACCAGGCAATAGGTTCCCGAAGGGGCTTACCCGAAATCAGGAGGAATCTCACCGAGTTATTTGTTGTTGTAATATGGACTTCATCACCCTCATCGAAGAGGATAAGAGACTCCGCATTCATGAAACAGTCTCTCTTGAAATCGAAATAATTAGTCCCTTCGACATCATAGGCATACGAGTCTTTTCCTTTATCGAAATAACCTTCACCTTCGATGATATAGGCCATCACAGTATGCCCGGTTTTAACCGGATGCGTGAAGGCAGAATTGGATGAAACAATGACATCCAGATATTCTGGATCAATCACAATATCCCTTACCGGACCCTGGGTTCCATGGACGGTGCCACTGATAATCTTTATCCTTGTTCCGCTATCCAGGGTGATCTCCGGAATGGTCTCTTTTTTAACATCGCGGTATCGGGGGGGCATCATTTTCTGAGACGCAGGCAGATTTGCCCAGAGTTGAAATCCCCATAGGGCCCCCTTTTTATCCCCCTTAGGCATTTCCTGATGGATAATACCGCTTCCCGCGGTCATCCACTGGACATCTCCCGGATGAATGACCCCTTTATTTCCCATGCTATCCCCATGCTCCACTTCCCCGGAAAGCAGATAGGTAATGGTCTCAATGCCCCGGTGTGGATGCCATGGAAAACCTTTGATGTAGTCTTCAGGATTATTCGAATGAAAATCATCGAGGAGCAGGAAGGGGTCTAATTGAGGAATGTGGGCATATCCAAATGCCCTCTTTAGATGGACTCCCGCCCCTTCGATCGTAGGCCTGCTCTTCAGGATCTTTTTTATTTTCCTTATCCTGCCCATGATTAGTTCTACCTCCTGTTCTTCCAGGCTTAACGGATAGCCACAGCGGCGGCGATGATGCGGTAGACACCGCCCTGGGAAGTGAGTATATAGAGTTCACCCTGTCCATCTTCCCCGAAGGAGGTGATGTTGCCGCCTGGTCTGAGAGATTCCCAAACCTTTGGGTCCGTGGCCACCCCATTGCGGTACACAAAGCTCTTCACCCATCCCGCACAGTAGTCCGCATAGAAATAGGTTCCCCGAATCTCCGGGATGGCTGAGCCGCGGTAGACATAGCCGCCTGTGACAGAACAGTTGCCGCTGCTGTGGTCATAATCCAGGACCGGCAGCGTCAGGCCGGTCTTGTCGCAGTTCGGATTCATCCCGGGTGTGCAGAAGGTCCCTTCCATGATGTTCCACCCATAGTTCAGGCCCTTGCCGCGGCCTTGTGCCACCGGGGCCACATTGATTTCCTCACGGGCATTCTGTCCCACGTCGGCAATATAGAGATCCCCTGTCTCGCGGTCAAAGCTGAACCGCCACGGATTTCGCAGTCCAAAGTCCCATAGCTCTGGCCTGGCGGCGGGCTGGCTAATGAAAGGGTTGTCACCCGGAACAGTGTAATCGCCCTGAGGGGTGACATCAATTCTCAGCAGAGATCCCAGCAGATCGGTCAGGTCCTGGCCATTCCCCTGGGGATCGTTCCCTGAACCCCCATCCCCCATCCCGATATAGAGGTAACCATCCGGACCAAAGACGATATCCCCGCCATTATGATTGGCGAAGGGCTGATCCATAGTCAAAAGAACCCGGTCTGGAGCAGCCTGCGCGACATCCGGATTGCCGGAGACAAGATAGCGTACGATCCGGGAATCGCCGGCAATATCCGTGTAGCTAACATAAAAACGGCCGTTCGCGGCATAGTTCGGATCAAAGGCAAGCCCGAGGAGACCTTGTTCCCCTCCTGTCGATACGAGATTGCGGATGTCTAAGAAAGGAGTTCCCAGTAGAGTTCCATTCCTGATGATACGGATAAGGCCCCCTTTTTCAACGATAAAAAGCCGGTTATTGTCACCCGGAGCTGTTATAAGGTAAAGAGGAAAGTCAAGACCCGTTGCCACCGTTTTAAGACCAGGTGAAACAGAGGACCCCTGACGGGCCGCATCTTCTCTGCAACCTGTGAATGTCATCATGATCATTCCGGCCATGAGGATCGCCACAAGAGGCTGGGCGACCCAGCGGGAAGTAGCGATTTGATCCATGGGAACTCCCCAGAGTTTGATCCTTGCTTATTTACACTGATACCAGTCCCTAATAAAACATTCAAGACAACGAGTTAAAATCATAATAAATCAATCTGATCTGTCACTTGAAGAGAAGACGATGTTTTTGGCGAACCGGTCTTTACTTGAAGACCTTCGCGCCCTGGCAATCCTCGAGGAAATCTCTGCGTATCTCTTATTCATATACGCACGAGATACAATCTGATTTATTTTAGACATATTTGGCAGGGATTTGACTGCCCCGATAACTTGTGAAGGATTGACAACTCTCTTGACAATTGACGGCCATGAATAAAGCGCTTTCCAAAGATCAAAGAATCCCCGTTCCAGTTGTTCCGGTGTCATCAGCGACGGATAATACACGACATGTCTGCCGTCATAATTTTCCCAGTTGTGGTCAAACAGCCGCCCTTCAGCGTAATACCGCTTATAAAGCGTCGTACCGGGCAACGGCACTAAAATATTCAGCAAGGAGATCTCAATCTTATTTTTCACAAGAAATTCATAGGTGTCTCCAAAAACATTTTCAGTGTCCGTGTCAAATCCGAACACCATTCCGGCATTCAGCATAATGCCATAATCATGAAATTTCTTTATCTGATCCGGATATTTCTCCACCTCGTTAAAATTCTTATTAGCAGTAGCCAAACTTTCTTTGCTTACGGATTCAATTCCTACAAACATTGCAATACAGCCGGATCTCTCCATTAAATCTCCAAGAGAATATTCAGCGCCCTTATATCTGACGCTCTTATCAATGGAATATAAGTTGCTCTGGCCGCCCCAGCAAAATTTCGGAAATTCTTTTTTCACTTCAATCAGATGAAGTGCAAGTTCGGCAAAATAGCTCCTATCAAAGCAGATATTATCGTCCACAAAAGCGAAGAATGACCGCCCAAACCCTTGTTTGCGCTGCGACAAAGTCTCGCGTATGTCATTTGCGACTATTTTAGCATCGCGTCTTCTAAATACAGAACCACTGAAGGAAGTGACGGAACAGAATTCGCAATCCAAAGGACATCCCCTTGTTGCCTGGCGGCTGTTTTTTACTAAAAACTTATCCGAACTGATGAGATCATATCTTGGCTGAGGCCAACTGTCAGATTTAGGCCTGTCACCCGCCCTGTATATCTTCTTAGGACTGTTATTATAAATATCCCATATCAACTGCGGCCAGACTTCTTCCGCCTCGCCCAGGACAACCGCATCCGCATACGGTTCTATTTCCTTTTCAAACCGTTCGCGATGGTGATCGTACAACGCAGTCACATGGACTCCTCCCCAAACAACTATTTTCCTGCGGCGCTTAAATTCTGAAGCGATTTTCATGGCCCGATTTGCCTTATAACTCATATTCACGGAAAGGGCTATGATATCCGTTTGAATTCCATCAAAATCTTCAGATGTGCGTATAGGTTCTATTGCCTCATCAATGGCTTTAAACTCCGCGATTTCCACCGGGGTCAACGCGCCTATGACTCCAGCAGTCAAAGACGGAAAACCTATGAAAGTGAGGTCTTCTTTGGTGTATCCCTCTTCTTTGTCAAATGTTTCCGGTGTTATGAATAATATTTTCATTTCTTTTTTCCTATAAAACTATAAATTAAAGCAATCTTATCATAGAATACTTAGGGATAAAAGAAGATACAAAATCTCCGTTGACAGCAAAACCCCATCCTGCTACTTTAACTCCAGGAAAATTAGGAAACTGGGGGTCAGGTCTTGAATCTTGACATGACATAAATGTCAAGATTCAAGACCTGACCCCCCGTCGCAGTCGGTCCTTAAATAATGAGCCGCTTCAAACTCTATATTGAATACGAAGGCACTCGCTTCAGAGGATGGCAGATTCAGAAGAACGCCCGGACAGTTCAGGGTGAATTGAACGGTGCCATTAAAAAGATTTTTAACACAGTCGAGTTTGATTTTCAGGGCTCCGGCAGGACAGATGCAGGGGTTCATGCACTAAGGCAGGTGGCTCATCTGGAGGTTAAAACCAATCTCCCCACTGAAATTATCCGGATAAAACTTAACGATGAACTGCCTGCTGATATAAACATTCTCAGAGTTGAGAAGGCGCCGCAGGATTTTCATGCAAGGCATGATGCGGTTTACAGGAGTTATGTTTATCAGATATCCCACAGGAGAACCGCCTTTGGCAAAAGATACGTCTGGTGGATAAAGGACAAACTCGATATCGAAAAGATGAAACAAGCGGCGGAACTGTTTATTGGAATGAAGGACTTTCAATCCTTTACGGATGATGACCCTGAAGAAAAATCAACCAGAGTCAAGATAGATGAAATTCAGATGAAGGAAACCGGGGATTTAATCTTAATACGAATTACAGGTTCGCATTTTATCTGGAAAATGGTCAGAAGAGTTGTCGGTGTGCTTGCGGAAGTTGGAAGAGGAAACCTTTCCCTGGGAAAGGTAGAGGAGTTTATAAAGACAAAATCCAATGAGCCGGCCCGGCTTACTGCCCCCCCTTCGGGATTATTTCTTGAACAGGTTCATTATAAAGAGGATAAGAAGAGTCCTGAACTGGCCCCTTTGATTAAAATATAAGGCGAATTCCGCAAAACGGTTGGTGGACTGCGTCAGGCATTGATGTGGTAGTCCAGCTTCTTCTTTTTGAGCTTTTCCACGAGGGTGGTGCGGTTCAGGGACAAGAGCTGGGCAGCCCTGTTCTTGACACCCTGGGCCTTTTGCAACGCCTGGACGATCAGATTGTTCTCAAACTCTTCAACGGCATCCCTAAGGTTGATCCCACTTTCCGGGAGGGCATAATAGCGTAGTCCCTCTCCTCCTCTTGAGACCATGAACTTATCCGGCAGATCCTCCGGGGTGATCACCCCCTCTCCCCTCAAGATCACCAGTCTCTCGACGAGGTTTTCCAGTTCCCTGATATTTCCAGGCCACCGGTAGGACAGTAACAGATTCATGGCCTCCGGAGAGAAACCCTGGATACCCTTCTTCTTCGAGCGGTTAAAATGGTTCAGAAAATACTCCATCAATACCGGGATGTCCTCTGTGCGCTCTCTCAGCGGCGGTATCTCGATGGGAATGACATTAAGCCGGTAATAGAGATCCTCCCTGAACTTTCCCACCTGTATCGCCTTTTCAAGATCAATGTTCGTTGCCGCAATAATCCGGACATCCACCTTGATGGTCTTTGTCCCGCCGACACGCTCAAACTCCCGCTGCTGCAGTATCCGGAGGAGCTTTACTTGGAGGGTTGGGCTCATCTCTCCGATCTCGTCAAGGAAGACCGTTCCCCCGTCTGCAAGCTCAAAACGCCCTATGCGTGTCGAACTTGCCCCTGTGAACGCCCCCTTCTCATGTCCAAAGAGCTCGCTCTCCAGGAGGGTTTCAGGGATGGCCCCGCAGTTGATAGGGATCAGGGGTTTATTCCTTCTCAGGCTGTTATAGTGTATCGTCCGTGCGACCAACTCCTTGCCTGTACCGCTTTCTCCCAGGATCAAAATCGTGCTGTCCGATTCCGCGACCCTTTCGATCAGGGAGCAGACCTTCTTTAACCCCTCGCTCTCGCCAATCAGATTATCAAACCGGTACCGCCCTTCAAGGTTCTTCCGCAGTTGCTGGTTTTCTGCCTGAAGGGTCTGAAATTCCAACGCCCGCTGAATCAGGATCAATACCTCGGTGCTGTTAAAGGGCTTCATCAGATAATCAAAGGCCCCTGCCTTCATGGCCTCCACGGCAGTAGTCACCGTGGCATATCCGGTGATAATGATGCATTGGAGGTCCCGGTCTATCTCTTTAAGAGTCTTTACGATCTCGATGCCGTTCATCCGGGGGAGCATGAGGTCGGTGATGACCATGTGGTATTTATCTTTTTTAACCTCTTCAATGGCAGAAGGCCCATCGGCTACGGTTGTGACCGAATAGTTCTTCATCGTGAGGAGGGTCGTTAAAGTTTCTCTGATGGCTGGGTCATCGTCTACGACAAGGATACGGTGGGATTTCATAGCAATGGATAGTACAAAATTTTGACGTTCCTGTCAACATTTTTCTTATTGACCCTTTCACGTACATATGCTAAAAGTGGAGGCACATGGAGAGGGATAATATCATAATCGTCGGCAACGGAAACAAAGTCTCTGACATCAAGAAGTCCTGGGAGACCAAAGGGATCGATGTCACCCTGATCAAGGATGCCTATGAGGCGAAGAAGAGGGTGGGCAAGATACCGTACAGGCTGGTAGGACTTGAGCCCGATATGTTTGTCTCCTTTATCGCCCACAGCGCCCCGCCGTCCATATCTCTTAAAGACTACATAGAAAAGAGGCTCCATGACTTTATCAAGAGGTTCAAGGCGTCAGAGGGCTCCAATCTTTACCACACCCTCCTGCGCGAGATAGAGAAACCGGTGATCACGATGGTGTTGAAGGAGACCGGCGGCAATCAGGTGCAGGCAGCACACATCCTGGGACTCAACAGGAACACCCTGAGGAAAAAGATCAAAGAGCTGAACATCCCTCTTGACAACCTGACCTGAAGTTGATAGCCTAACACCTGTTTTTATTGCCCATCTTGCGCATCTACTCAATGAACCACAGGGGGATATATGACAAAGGCAGAATTGATCGACAAGATTGCTACTTCTGCCGGCATCAGCAGGACCGCCGCCGGTAGTGCACTCAATGCCACACTCGCTCACATTGTAAAGGCGTTACAGAAAGGCCAGAAGGTAACGTTGGTCGGATTTGGAACCTTTGCTGTGCAACAGAGGAAGGCACGATCCGGCAGAAATCCCAAGACAGGCGAACCGATCAAGATCCCCGCGATGAAGAGCCCCCGGTTTACAGCAGGCAAGGCGCTCAAAAGCGCTTTAAAATAAACACGGACGTAACGTCATTCATAGGTTAAGGGAATTCCGGGGACACCATACTTAATTATTGATTAAATACAAACGTTATGACTGTTGTAGTGAATAATTAAGTATGGTGTCCCCGGAACTCCCGGATTTTCATGACCCTTTGTGAGCCTTGTCTCATGAATGTTCACTCTCCGATCATGTCAAGAACAGTATTGCAATTCATACAGAGGTATCCCTCCCCCTCCACCTTTCGGCAATGTTCCGGGATATACCTTATCTCATACACCATGCCGCACTTATTACAGGTGATCTGATGTTTTAGTGCTGGATCGCCGCCCTCGATGTCTTGTTTACCCTCTTCCGGTCTTTTGATATCCGTCATTTTTGCCCCTTCTCTCTCATGATATTCCGGGATCTATACTAACACGGCCCCGCGGCTCCCGGATGTCACCATCCTCGTATACCGGCCAAGCCACCCCTTCTCTACCTTTGGTTTAGGGGGTGTCCAGATCGCCCTCCGGCGATCCAGCTCATCCTGAGTGATCTTCACATTTAAGGTCCGCTCATGGAGATCAATACAAATGACATCCCCGTCCCTGATGAGGGCGATCGGCCCGCCTTCTGCCGCCTCCGGGGATACATGGCCGATGCAGGCGCCGCGGGTCCCTCCTGAAAACCGGCCGTCTGTGATCAGCGCCACCCTGTCGCCAAGACCCATCCCCATGATATTGGCCGTCGGGGCCAGCATCTCCTGCATCCCGGGTCCCCCTTTGGGGCCTTCGTATCGTATGACCACCACATGTCCCGGCTTAACCCTGCCTCCGAGGATGCCGGCGCATGCCTCCTCCTGCGATTCAAATACAATGGCAGGCCCTTCATGCCTCATCATCGCCTCCTCTACCCCGGCAGTCTTGATCACCGACCCCTCCGGCGCCAGGTTGCCATAGAGTATTGCAAGGCCTCCATCCCGGCTATACGCATCCCCGACAGGCCTGATGACCTCCCTGTTCGTTATCACGGCATCTTTGATATTCTCACCGATAGTCCTCAGGGTGACACTCCGCTCCTCGGGATGGAGAAGCCCCCCGATCCTGCTTACCTCTCTCAGAATCGCACTCACCCCCCCGGCATTATGGACATCCTCAATGTGCCACTGGGAGGAGGGGGCCACCCTGCAGATATTCGGTACCCGCCTGGAAAGCTCATTGATCCTCTTGAGATCATAACTGACACCCGCCTCATGGGCGATCGCAAGCGTATGGAGGATTGTATTGGTTGATCCCCCCATCGCCATATCGAGAACAAAGGCATTGTCAATCGCCCCCCGGGTGACAATGTCCCTGGGCTTTAAGTCCACCTTGATCAACTCCATGATCTGTTTTGCCGCCTGAGAGACAAGCCACTTCCTCTCTGCCGAAGTCGCAAGGGCCGTCCCGTTCCCCGGAAGGGCAATACCAAGGGCCTCCATCAGGCAATTCATAGAATTGGCCGTAAAAAGCCCGGAGCAGGAACCGCAGCCCGGGCATCCATGGTCTTCGATATCTTTTAACTGCGCCTCTGTGATCTTTCCTGCCCTAAACTCACCTACCCCCTCAAAGACAGAGATCAGGTCCACGATCTTCCCGTTTGTGGTAACCCCTGCGGCCATCGGACCGCCGCTGACAAAGACAGTGGGGATATTGACACGGAGGGCACCCATAATCATCCCGGGCACGATCTTGTCGCAGTTGGGGATGCAGACCAGACCATCGAGCATGTGGGCCTGGGCCATCGTTTCTACCGAGTCTGCAATGAGCTCCCGGCTCGGCAGGGAGTAGAGCATTCCCTTGTGCCCCATGGCAATCCCGTCATCCACCCCGATCGTGTTGAACTCAAATGGCACGCCGCCGGCCTTCCGGATCTCCTGCTTGATGATCCTCCCGAACTCCTGCAAGTGCACATGACCCGGAATAATGTCAATGTAGGAATTGACCACCCCGATGAAGGGCTTGTCAAAATCCTCATCTTTGAGCCCGCACGCCCTTAAAAGACTCCGGTGCGGCGCCCTCTCAAAACCCTTTTTGATCGTATCGCTTCGCATAAGCTTTACCCTACCCTCCTTTGTTTTTTTTGTTTCGCCATTATAGCACGACTATTCCGGGGACACCATACGCAATTACCAATCACCATCAGGCCGCTCCCCTTGACAAGGAGGAAATATAAATGTTACATTTTCACCTACAGTAATCAATAATTCTGGAAATTCCACTCTTTTATCCTATTCTAAGATTGGGGCTGTAGCTCAGTTGGGAGAGCGCTTGAATGGCATTCAAGAGGTCGTCGGTTCGATCCCGATCAGCTCCACCAATCTCCTGGCCCTGATGGCCATAATAATCTGGCCGATGATCCCCCTTTTCTGGATCCCTGTTCACTTTGGCCACCGCTTTTTCAGGGGCATCGGCTTCTTGACCTATCTCCTGCCCGTCTTTACGTGGCTCCCTCTCGCATACCTCATCTATCAGAACAGGGGCCTTCTGCTGCAATACCGGATTGAATTTGCAATCGTTCTTAATATAGCCGGGATATTGCTTTTGGCTATCGGGACTCTGCTCCATATCTGGACAGGACTATTGCTCGGACTTTGGGGACTTATTGGATTGCCGGAGATCGGCGCTAAGAAAGAGATGCGGCTCATGACAGAAGGCCCCTTCGCTGTCGTCAGGCATCCAACCTACCTGGCCCATCTGTTGCTGTTCTCCGGTGTTTTCCTTATAACCGGGGTGATCGCCTCGGGTATAGTGGCGATCCTGGATCTTATCGCGGCCACGGTACTGATCATCCCTTTAGAAGAAAGGGAACTCTCAGTCCGCTTTGGCAAGGAATATGAATTATACAAAAAGAGGGTGCCCCGGTTCTTCCCGCTTCACAAAGGGCTTGATTGATACATGGATTTGTGCAAATATTCTCCTGTCCTACTGAGGGCTATAATCCATGCCTGCGATCAGACAGTACAACGGTTTTAAAATCGAAGTCAACGAGATCACGCTCCTCACCTTCAACAACCCCAAGGTAAACCTGTTCTCTACACCCCTGCTGAACGACTTTATCGCGGCACTTGAGGCCATCAGGACTTCAAAGGTGAAGGTAGTGGTGATCACAGGTGAAGGGAATACGTTTATGGCCGGGGCAGATATCAGAGAGATGTCCGAATTTACCCCCGGACAGGCAACGGATTTTTCACGATTATTCCATGCGGCGCTGAACAGCGTGGAGGAATTTCCACTGCCTGTCATCGCCGGGGTCAATGGCTTTGCACTCGGCGGGGGATGCGAACTGATGCTGGTCTGTGACATTGTGATCGCATCAGAGTCCGCGGTGTTCGGACAGCCGGAGGTTAACCTCGGGATCATTCCGGGGGCAGGAGGGACGCAGAGACTTGCCGTGAGAATAGGCAAGATGAGGGCCAAGGAGCTTATATTCACCGGCAGGAGGGTGAACGCCCAGGAGGCCCTGACGATCGGGCTGATCAATAAGATCGTCCCAAAGGATGAGCTGATGAGGGAGGTGATGTCCCTTGCAGAGACCATTGCCTCAAAGCCCCTGCAATGCCTTGAGGCATCAAAGTCATTGATCAACTCCGGCTCACTTGAAAAGGAGATCGAAACGTTTGGCCTCCTCTTCTCCTGCGAAGACCAGAAAAGGCTCATGAGAGATTTCCTGGACAGGAAGTCATCATAAGGTAATGAAAATGGAAGATACCCTTATTATCGGCGCCTACCGCTCCCCGACAGGGAGACTCCTCGGCAAACTCTCGTCTCTCACCGCCCCGGAGCTTGCAGCGATCGTCATAGAAGAGGCCCTGAAGCGGTCCGAGATAAAACCATCCCGCGTGGACGAGGTCATTATGGGTAATGTGATCTCTGCCGGGATCGGCCAGAATCCGGCAAGGCAGGCGGCCCTCCTGGCAAGGCTGCCCGATACGGTTTCCGCCTTTACAGTCAACAAGGTCTGTGCATCGGGATTAAAGGCAATCGCCCTCGGGGCACAGGCCATCAGGCTCGGTGAGGCAGATGTCATTGTTGCAGGCGGCATGGAGAGCATGAGCAATGCCCCCTTCCTGTTGACAGAGATGAGAAGCGGCAAAAGATATGGAGACTCTGCGGTCATAGATTCCATGATACAAGACGGCCTCATGGACTGCTACAATCATGCCCACATGGGAACACTCTGCGAATTAACTGTTAATCGCCATAATATTACGAGAAGGGAGCAGGATGAGTTTGCCTTCCGGAGCCACAAAAAGGCGATGGAGGCAACAAAGAAGGGCCTTTTCAGTGACGAGATCATCCCTGTCATAGTTCAAAGGGATGGAGGGGAGCTGATTGTTGATCAGGACGAGACCATCCGGTGGGACACAAACATCGAAAGGCTCTCCCGGTTAAAACCTGTATTCAAAGAAGACGGCACCATAACCGCAGGAAATTCTCCCGGCCTCAATGACGGGGCAGCCGTCTTGATCCTGGTTTCAGAAAGGGCGGCAAAAAGACTCAGGTTGAAACCTCTCGCAAAGATCATAGGTTATTCTTCTGCACACCTTGACCCGAAGTGGTATACGCTCGCCCCTGTAAAGTCCGTAAAAATTCTTCTTAAAAAGACAGGATTGAAGATAGAGGATTTTGACCTCATCGAGGAGAATGAGGCGTTCTCAGCCCAAACCCTTGCCGTCATGAAGGAACTTTCCATTGACCCTAAAAAGGTCAATGTGCATGGCGGGGCGATTGCCCTTGGCCACCCTATCGGGGCAAGCGGGGCACGGGTCCTGGTGACCTTGATCCACGCCTTAAAAAAGAGAAAGAAGGAGCTGGGGCTTGCCACCTTGTGTCTGGGCGGCGGGGGGGCCATGAGCATGGCTGTACGGGTCTTCAAGTGAAAGACTCATATCGGTAAGTGGCACAAAGGGGCATGAAAATGTCAATCATGTCATCCTGAACTTGTTTCAGGATCTCAAACGTAGCAAGGTTAGGAGATCCCGAAACGAGTTCGGGATGACAATGGGGCATGACGTGGAGACGGTATTTTCGGATGAAATGCTCATGAGTCAATGCCTCACAAAGGATGATGAAAATAAATAAGATAAGTGTCATAGGGGCAGGTACCATGGGGAGGGGCATCGCCCAACTCTTCGCTCTCTATAACTATCCTGTCATCCTCATCGACCGGGAAATATCGATCCTGAAAGGAGCGCTTGTAAAGATCCTGGAGAGGACATCCCCTGAGCTCTTGGATCAGGTCTCAGGTCTGATTCAGACCTCTACCGAACTATCCAGGGCCGGGGAGTGCGACCTCATTATCGAGGCGGTCTTTGAGGAGATGCAGATAAAAAAAGAGGTCTTTCAGGCCCTCAACAGGATCTGTAAGAGAGAGGCGATCATTGCCACCAACACCTCATCCCTCTCCATTAATAAACTCGGAGAATCCCTCGATGACCCGGCACGCTTTATCGGGATGCATTTTATGAACCCGCCCAAGGTAATGAAGCTCGTTGAAGTCATCAGGGGAGAGAAGACCTCGGATGAGACGGTAGGGATGATCACTGACCTTATCCGAGAGATAGAGAAGGTGCCGGCATTCGCCAGGGACTCCCCCGGCTTTATATCCAACCGGCTCCTCTTTGCGCTCATCGGCGAGGCATTCAGGCTCCTCGAAAGCGGTGTTGCTGAAAAAGAGGATATCGACACTGTCATGAAGTCCGGCATGAACCACCCGATGGGGCCCATAGAGCTTGCCGATTTTATCGGCCTTGATGTGTGCATGAAGATCATGCAGACCCTGTATGAAGGTCTGGGGGATGAGAGGTATAAACCGGCTCCTCTTCTCGAATCCCTGGTCAGAGAGGGAAAACTCGGGAGGAAAACCGGAGAGGGTTTTTATAAATATCCGGCCTAACAATTCTACGCAGGAGGTTTCTTATGGCATATTTCTTTTATAACGTGCTGTTGAGTCTATGGATTGGGGGGATGGCGATTTTCACCTTTGTCATCACCCCTGTTATATTCAGGTCCTTTGGACGGGACATGGCGGGAGAAATAGTGGGCAAGCTCTTTCCTGTCTATTTTCCGTATAATCTTGTCCTCTCCCTTCTTACATTGATATTCCTTTTTTTGTTGCGGTCTGAGACGACAAGGTCCGGATATAAGGTGTCCCTGATACTCATTGGGATCGCTGTCATCATAAACATCTTTTTGATCTTCAAACTTCATCCAGAGGTAAAGAAGATTAAAGCGGAGATTCATTCTGTCGAGACAACCTCTCCTGATTCCCCCCTCATGAAAAAGTTCAGGCGGCTGCACGGCGTGAGTATGATCCTGAACCTCGTACTCCTGTCAGACGGGATCACCCTTCTATACCTGAGTAGTTCCCTGAAGGAATAATCAAAGTGGGGGTCACCTTCATTCAAACGCCTTGATCCCCAGGATCTGTTCCCCAATAATGAGTTTCTGGATCTGGGAGGTGCCTTCGTAGATGGTGGCGACCTTGGCGTCCCTCAGGTAGCGCTCTACGGGATATTCATTGGAGTAGCCATAGGCGCCGTGGACCTGGATGGCGTCTGTCGCGGCCCGCACAGCGGCCTCGCTGGCAAAATATTTTGCAATCGAGGTCTCGAGGGTATTCCGGATCCCCCTGTTCTTCAGATCCCCGGCCCTGTAGACCAGCAGCCTTGCCGCATCCCTGTCCACATACATCCTGGCGATCATGTCCTGCACGAGCTGAAAGGATGCGATCGGTTTGCCGAACTGATGCCGTTCCTGCGCATATTTCACACATGCATCGATGCACCCCTGGATGATCCCCACACACCCTGCAGCCACACCGTATCTGCCATTATCGAGGGAGGACATAGCGATCTTAAAACCTTCCCCGACATCCCCAAGGAGCGCACTGTCCGGGATAGGACACTCTTCAAAAAAGAGCTGTGCTGTGTCTGCTGACCTGAGCCCGAGCTTCCCTTTGATCTCCCTTGTGGTAAACCCCGGTATCCCCTTTTCCACGATGAAGGCCGTGATCCCCTTATGGCCCTTTGATGGGTCTGTCTGGGCAAAGATTACAATGATATCGGCCACATCGCCGGTGGATATCCAGGTCTTTGAGCCATTCAGTACCCAGCCGTCCCCTTTCCTGACCGCCGAGGTCTTAATGCTGGCAGCATCACTCCCTGCCTCTGGTTCTGTGATCGCGAAGGCGCCGAGGATCTCCCCCTTGCAGAGTAACGGGAGAAACCTCCGCTTCTGCTCTTCTGTCCCCCAGTGGAGGATCGATAGCTCTACCAGGGATACCTGCACAGAGACGATCGTCCTGACGGATGAGCACCCCCTCCCGATCTCTTCAAAGACAATCGCATCGCTGATAAAGTCGAGCCCCGCACCGCCGTACTCTTCCGGTATAGGACCTCCCAGAAACCCGAGGGGAGCCATCTTCTTGAGGATATCTATGGGAAACCGTTCCATGACATCATTTTCTCGGGCAAAGGGGATGATCTCTTCATCGGCAAACCTCTTTGCCATCTCCCGGATCATTCTCTGATCCTCAGTAAGTTCAAAGTCCATATGTCTGCTCCTTTCACTCGAAAATACCCGATCAAATCCCCCCTTGCCCCCCTTTTCTAAAGGGGGGGAAGAAACTAATCTCCCCCTTTTATAAAAGGGGATTAAGGGGGATTATTTTCATGCCCCTTTGTGAGCCTGCGGCTCATGGGTGTTTCACCCGAACCTGTAGGCTACCCCGAACCCGCCCCGCGGGTTCTTCCAGTCTATGGCCCCTTGTGGACAGGCGATCCTGCATGCGCCACACTCAAGACACCCCTCGTAAGAGACCGTCACCTCTTTCTTCCCCTCGTCCCACCGGTATACACCGGACGGGCAGATCAGAAGACAGACCCGCTCATCACATTCCCAGCAGACTTCCTTATTGAGGATGAGATGGCTCTCCCCGTCAACCCTGAACCTCAGGAGAAAGAGTTTCTCAGCGAGGGTCTTCTCTTCGAGAGGTTTCAGGAATTCTTCCGTCATGTAATGAGTCTCCTTAATTTATAAATATCCCTGACAAGCCTCCATATCGAGACCTTATCCCGAAAGAGCCTTTTGATCTCCCTGTGGACATCTTCTTTGCTCTCTTCTGTTACGGTAAAATGCCCCTGAAGAAGTTCCATGATCCCTTCAGGGTATTCCTTAAAAAACCCTGGGACAGAGTGGAGTGTTGCAGGAACATCTCTATACCTTTTGAGGTCTTTTAAGACAAAACTCTCCTGAAGCCTTTTCACGTAGCCATCGAGGGTGGCCTTTGAAAAATCCCCCTTCTCTTTTGCCTCGATGACTGTGTCTGCGGCAAAGACCCCGGATGCCATAGCGAGATTCGTGCCCTCTTTGTAGAGTGAGGGGTTTACCAGGCCGGCGCAGTCCCCTGTTAGAAGAAGCCCGTCCCGCGTAAGGGCCGGCAGGGAATCGTACCCTCCTTCAGGGATCATGCGGGCAGAGTACTCTTCAATCTTGCCGCCTCTAAGGAAGTTTTTAACTGAAGGGTGTCTCTTAAAGGATTCTATGAGTTCATAGGGCTTCATCCCCTTTTCTTTCAATACGGATATCGGGCAGCCTATGCCAACGGAAAGGGTCTCCCTGTTCGTATAGATAAAACCTGAACCGATCTCCCCTCCTAATGCCTCACCAAAAAATTCAAGGGCAGCCCCCTCTCCATCCTCAAGAGAGAACCTGTCCTCAATCACGCCCTTCGGCAGACTGATAATCTCTTTGACCCCGAGGACCATGTTCGCAGGATCAGGCCTCTTTTTCATCCCGATCTTCTCAGAGAGGAGCGAATTCGCCCCCTCCGCACAGATCACGACATCCCCATAAACCGTCCCCCCCTCCATCCGGACCTTGACCCCCTGGACCCTTTCCCCCTCAGTTATAAAGTCATCAACCACTGCCTCAGTTACCACGACGGCGCCTGCCTCTTCAGCCTTCTTTGCAAACCACTTGTCGAACCTTGCCCTTAACACCGTGAAGCTGTGATTGTATGGCGGATTATTAAAGGCATCGAACTTCAGGTCAAAAGCGGCCTCTGAATCTTTAGAAAGGAAGGAGTATCTTCTTCTCACCACGTGCCGTTCTACCGGCGCCTCTTTCCAGAACTCAGGGATAAGCCTGTTTAAGATGGTGGAGTAGAGTATGCCGCCAAACATATTCTTGGAGCCTGGAAATCCTCCCCGCTCAAAGACAAGGACGCTCAGCCCTGCGCCGGCCAACTTATACGCGGCAGCAATACCTGCCGGACCTGCGCCGACGATGATACAATCATACCGATCGCTCATTGCCCTCCCTGCTCCTTTTTATCTCTAAGGCTTCCCTTCCTGAATCCCCTTTATCTCCCTTATCTCTTTTATCACTTCCGGTATCACCTCAAACAGATCCCCTGTGATGCCCAGATCAGCCTCGCGGAAGATCGGTGCATTAGGATCTTTATTGATAGCGATAACATAGCGGGAAGTCCGCATCCCTGCTATGTGCTGTGGGGCGCCTGATATTCCACAGGCGATATAGAGTTTGGGAGATACCACCTTTCCCGTCTGGCCTACCTGGCTGGCATGGGTCCTCCATCCTGCGTCTACCGCTCCCCTTGAGGCGGCTGTAAGTCCTCCGAGTGCAGAGGCCAACTCCTCCAGGATATGGAACCCCTCCGGCCCTCCGACACCTCTCCCCCCTGCAACCAGGACCTCGGCCTCAGTGATCTCTCTCCTCTCAATCTCCCTCAGAACCTCTATTGGCCTGACCCTGAGATCCTCTTCTGTCAGCCTTGCCTCTACCCTGATCAGTTCACCCTGTCTCTCTGAGGCCTCTGGTTCTTTAAACGACCGCGGCATGATAGAGATGACAGCGCTCCCCTCTAAAGCCAGGGTCTCTACGATCTTGCCTCCATAAAGCGGACGTTTGACATGAACAGTATTGTTGATGACCTCCACGCCTGTGATATTCGTCAAGCAGGATAGGCCCAGAGAAACAGACAAGAGCGGTGCGAGATCTCTCCCCATGGATGTCCCCGGGATAATGAGGGCAGAGATATCCTTGTCTTTAAAGAATTCTTCTAAGACCTTCTTATAGCCGTAGCCTGTATAAGAATTAAGAAGTTTATGCTCTATGAGGTAGATTCTGTCAGCCTTTTTTAACACCCCTTTTGACAGATCGTCCATCCCTTCCCCCAGGAGAAGGAGGCTGAGTCCCCTTTTAAAAGGGCCGGCCAGGAGTCTCCCTGCCCCAAGGGCTTCGTAGGTCACCGGGGCTAAGGCATCACCCCTTGTTTCTCCGAGGACCCAAATCAAAGTATCCTGACCTCGTCTTTTAGAAACGTTACCGCCTCTTGAACCTGTCTTTTTATATCCCCTTTAAGGATAATACCTCTTCGATTTAAAAGCGGATAGGAGAGCCCCACCCGCCTGAAATTCCTGTTTGAAAAATGATTAGCGGCGATGCCAATGGACTTTAGGTCGAGACACCGTATCTCCTGTTTCTTTGCCCTCATGATACCGGAGAGTGTGGGATACCTCAGTTCATTGAGGCCCTTATGGGTGGTAAAGAGCGCCGGCAAGGGACATTCAACGACTTCAGCCCCCCCCTCCACCTCCCGGAGGGCATGGGCCTGTCTTTCCTCAGGAAGGATATTGAGCCTTTTTACGGCTGAGACAAGGGGTATATCTAACAGCCCTGCAAGGGCGCCACCCACAACACCGGAGTCCGAGTCTGTCCCCTGTTTCCCGCATAGTATCATATCAAAAGGGATCGTTGATATCACAGCCGAAAGCACCTTTGCGATATTGATCTCATCCAATCCCTGCAGGAGCGGGTCTTTTACATAGACTTCAACATCGGCCCCTGTGGCAACCCCTCTTTTTAAAATCTCCTCACCCCCCTCTGGACCCACAGTGATCAGGGTGACATTTCCGCCGAACCTTTCTTTGATCCTTATCGCCTCTTCAATGGCAAACTCGTCGTAGGGATTCAGGATCCACGGAAAATCCGGCTTTAATTCCATGCCGTCTTTTTCGATCTCTAACCGTGCCCCTGTATCAGGAACCCTCTTTAAGCAAACAATAATATTCATTGAAAGAATGATACAACAAGACGGAGTGCCTATCAAGATTGCAAAGCGGCAAAGCGGGGGTCACCCCTTCATTCCTCTCGCCAATAACTCAATGGGATGAACAGCGTCCAATCCGGCCCCCTGCCGGATCTGCAGGTTGCACTTCGGACAGTCGCTGACGGCCAGGTCCGGGAGGAACTCCCGGATCCCTTTGATCATCGGCGACCCGATCTCCATGGAGAGATCGAAAGTATCCTCGGTATATCCCATGCACCCTGCCAGGCCGCAGCATCCCCGGTCAACAACCTCGATCTTCAATCCCGGAACAAGTCGCAGGAGTTCCAGGGACGGCATCCCCATCTGTTGGGCCTTCAGATGGCAGGACACATGATAAGCCACCCGCAGGTTCAAGGGGATCATGGGCAGTGGTATCTCCCCTTTCCCATAGAGCCGGAAGAGATATTCTGTCACCTCAAAGACGTGGCCCTTCAGGAAATCCGCATCAGAACCCATCCACTCCGGATACTCCTGCTTCATCGTCAGACTGCAGGGGCTGGTAGTGACAATGATATCGTAACCAGCCGCCACATATTTTTCCCAGACCGACAGATTGCGGGCCATGTTCTTCCTGGCCTCTTCCGGGAAACCTTCGGAGACCTGGGGGAGACCACAGCATCGGTGAGCCGGAATCACCACCTCAATCCCGCAGGCCTGTAGGACCTTCAACACGGCCATCCCCTCCTGGGGCCTGTGGTGATTCGTATAACAGCCGTAGAAATAGACGACCTTATGCAGAGATTCCTTTGATTCTGTCCTTTTCTTCGGCAGACGGCCGCTTAATGCCGGCAAAAAGGCCCGCATCCTGAAAGTCAGAAAATAGAATGTAGGAAGAAGGCGGTCCTTGTGAATCCCGGCCATTCTCTGAAGGATGTTACGAAAAGACCGGTTCCGGAGGAGAGGATTCAATCCCGGCGCAAACCATCCCAGGATGGATTCCACCTCATCAACCTTTTGGAAGATCGTTTTGATCCAGGGAGGTTTCCCGTTCCTCATCACCCCGGCCTTGGCCCTGATCACGATGCGGGGGAGGTCATATTTGAACGGACAGGCAATCTTGCAGAGTTTGCAATCGTAGCAGAGTTCTAACAGCCCTCCATAGGCGCCTTCGAGGAGGCCTTCCCGGCCATATTGTTCCTCCTCTTCCAGGAGACTGAAGGCCCGCGGGAAGAAAGGACAGTAAGACTCGCACTGACCACAACTGTAACAGCTCTCGATCTGCTCCCGGAACTTCTCAGGGTAAACCCGCTCCTGATCCATAAGGATATACTAATTCAGACGGGAGATGAGGTCAATTTGAAATTCACCGATCAGAGATTCAGCACAAAACATAAGGAGGCAGAAACTGGAAGGGATAATCTTTGGAGCCGAGGAGGGGAATTGAACCCCCAACCTACGCATTACGAAGGCAATTTAAACAAATTTCGTAAATGGGCCACCTGTCTGCAAAATACCAGTAAGCCCTTTATTTTCATAATGTAATAATAATTGAAAAGATTCTTGTATGGAAATCACACTTAGCCCATTGTATAATGTTGCTAATCTTTCAGCCGGAACTGTCACACTAAAATATCCGACCATTCATTAATAATGTTTGGAGGTAAGTCATATTAACCGTCTCATAATTGTCTGGACATACGGTATGTGTTTGTGGTATATCTATATGCATGAAAACGAACGATGCTCGGAGGTTGGATCATAAGACACTGACTGAACTTAGGAAGCGCGCTGTAAGAAGCATACATGC
>JACRHF010000075.1 GCA_016217665.1 Nitrospirota bacterium
ACCAAAACCCCAGCAGATAAAAGAACCCGCTCATCACACTCGACCGGGCCGTAGTGTAATTCACCGCCTCGGAGTTAAAAGGATGAACGAGGAAGATCAACCCTGCAGTCAGCGCTGCAAAGCATTCTACGTCCCCATTTCCTGCTTCCTGTCTTGCTTCTTGCTTCTTGCTTCTAACTTCTAACTTCTGACTTCTGACTTCTAACCTGCCCCCTAACATGGCCTTCACAATGAGATAAATCACAAACGCCGTCCCCACATGAAAGGCCAGGTTGACCAGATGATACCCAACAGGGTTGAGCCCTCCGACGGCATAATTGATGGCATAGCTCGTTGTCACGAAAGGCCGGTAGTGACCTCCATGGAGGGGATTACTGGAACTTAAACGGGGATCAACGAAAAACCTGGGAATATTTTTAAGCTCCTTTATATGGAAGTTTTCCATTACACTGTTATCATCATCATACTGAAAGGGGTTATCAAGGGCATTCAGGTAGATGCCACTGCCAATCAAAGTGAACATAAGGAAGATGTAAAGATTTTTTGCAAAAGACATGCCACTATTTTAGTGGAAATCCCTGTTACCGTCAACCGATTCTCTCGTGCAGAAGATCTAAAAGGTAGTACTTAAAGAGATACCCATGTTATGCTGATAGTACCCACCCCCTCCCCCTACAGTAGGGATAGGAGAGGCCAAGAGGTCTTCCAGTTTCTGTTGCTCCTCGGCTGAAAGTGGAGGAAGGTTGGTGCGGCTGAAGGCATAGGCGAAGTTGTAATTGAGGGAGAGTGTGACTCTCTCAGTAAAACTGAGGCTTAGTCCCCCGCTGTATGACTGGTTGACATTCCTCCGGAAGCGCTGAAAGAGTGACGTGGAATCAGGATTGCTGTAATTCACAAGACTGATGGAATATCCAAGACTTAATCCAAGGTGAGGTACCAACGGCCGGCTGTAACCGACAGAAAGGGCGTTGGTCCGGTTGGCGTAGTTACTCCCGATCACATCGAGGTTCTTGTAAACGCTGAAACTGTAACTCCCTGAGACGCTATCACGAACAGAGAGTTTCTGTGATAATGAGAGCGTAAGGTTATGCTGTTCTGCATTACTGACCTTGTTCACATAAGACCGTCCCCATGATGCGTTATAGCTCAGGGAGGCTGAGGTGGGGATGGACCGTGGTTCTGTGCTGGCCACTCCCGAGATTTTGCTATTCACAAAAGTAGGCTTCCCCTCAAAAAAGGACTTGCTGTAGGAAGCAGACCCTGATATAGAACGATCTTGCGGGAACTGGCGTACCCCATTCATCTGGAGTGTATAGCCATTCCCCTGGAGCTGTGTCTTGTAATAGATAGACTCGCTTGCCGACAGTCCTGCAACGAGGTTCCAATCCTTCCGGCGAAGAAGCAGGTAACTCATGGAGAGGGCATAACTTGAGTTGGCAGCGGACTGAGCCTTTGCCCTGAAGGCGATATTGGAATTGAAACCGTGTGTTACCGCGAGTGATCCCCCCCACGCCTTGAAGCTTTTGAGTCTCTCGGCAGCAACTTCTGCATCCGGGGTATCTTTGCCTATATCAATAACGATCTGATAGTACTTCCTGGCCTCTTCTAATTCTATTTTTCTGGATAGCAGGTCACCGAGACGGATATATGCCTGAGTAAATTTGGGGTTAATCTCTATCGCCTTCTTGTACGCTGCCTTTGCCTCATCCACAATATCCGTATGGTCCAGGATGATACCCATATAGTAATATCCAATATAATTCCCTGGATTCGCCGCTATAATCGACTCGATCTCCCTCCTTGCCCTCTCCCACTCCCCCTTTTCCATAAAGTTGATCCCCTCCTGGATGTGCATTGTCAGATCCTCATATTCCTTGAGGGAGAGGAGCCGCGAGCGGGCGATATCGGACTCCTTTCCCTCTCCCTGCATCCCGATAACCCTTTCATATACCTCCCGTGCCTCTTTAAACCTTCTCAGTTTCTCAAGGACCAATCCGAGCTGGAGATGGGCCTGCACATAACCCGGGGCAAGGGCTATGGTCTTCCTCAGAAAGGCCTCGGCCTCATCAGTCCGGTTGAGCCGGTCATACAGGACCGCGGAGTTAAACAGGGCTACCGGGGCATCGGGTGAGATCTCGAGAATGGCCTTCATCTCCTGGAGGGACGCCTCATAATCACCTGCAAGCAGAGATTCTTTAGCCTGTTCAAAATGGAGTTTCAGGCTCAAGGTCTCTACCTTTGCCTGAGCCTCTTTTCCCATCGGTGTCTCTTTCTCAAGAGACGCAAGGGCCTTATATACCTCTATGGCCTTCTTAGACTCCTGTAACCCCTCATATAACCGTGCAAGATAATAACGCAGCTTCGGATCCTTTGGGGAGAGGATTACAGCCTTCTCCATGACCGGGGCAGCATCCAGTGGACGCCCTGCCTTCTGGTAGAGTATTGCCAGTGTCAGAAAGAGGTTGGGGTCCTCCTTTTTCAGGGAAATTAATCCCTCTACCTCCCGTATCGCCCCGGCAATATCATTCTTCTTCAAAAATTCTTTAGCTCCAAGGACCTTCTCCTCAGTCTCCACAAGGCCCCTCAGGATCTCAATCCTCTTCCGTGCCTTATCCGCCTCTTCACCCTTATCATTAATAGCCACCACCTGTTCATACGTCTTGATTGCCTCTTCAAATTGACCCCGGTCATCATAAATGACTGCGATCTGATAGTACCCCTTCTGCAACTTGGGATCGGCCTCCACTGCCTGGTTCAATGCCTCAATGGCAGCATCCTCCTCCTTAAGGTTATGGTGGATTAGCCCGAGGTTGAACAGGGCGCTGGGGTTCTTTGGTTCTATGGAGAGGATCGCCTTCGTCTCCACCAGCGCCTCTGACCACTGTTCCTTCCGGATAAAGTCAGCAGCGGCCTCAAAATGCCCCCGGGTCTCCATCCGCTTTTCATTCTCCTTAATCCTCTCTTCCGCCTCCTTGGCCTGAGGCAAACCCGGGGCGAGAGAGATGACCTTCCGGTAGGAGGCGATGGCATCGTCATAGGCCGCCACTGTCTCATAGGTCATGGCTAACTGCATGTGCGCATTGATGTTGCCAGGGTCTATCTCAGTGGCCTTTTTATATGCCGCGATAGCCTCCCTTAGCCGCCCGAGACGCTGATACGTCATGCCTGTTGCATAATGGGCCTCGGCATTCTCAGGGGTCAGTGAAGTAACGGCCTCTAACTCTTTGAGTGACTCTTCATAGCGCCTTTCCTGAAAGAGCCTTCCCGCTTTTCTGTGGTGCAACGTTGCCGTAATCCTCTTGAGCCTTTCCCTCGCTTCTAAGACCTGCGGTATCTCCTCTTCCCGGGCAACAAGTGCGCGGTATGCGTCAGCGGCCATCTCAAGGCGGCCCATCTCCTCCAAGATAATGCCGATCCGGAGGAGGGCGAGGGGCATCCCGGACTCGATATTAAGCGCCCTATTGAGGAGAGTCAGGGCATTCCGCAGATCCCCTTTCATCTGATAGGCCAGACCTGCATAGTAGGGGGGCAGCGGGTTTTGCGGCTCCTGGACCATCGCCTCCTCAAAGGCCTTGAGGGCATCATCCAGCCTTTTCTCATTGAGGAGCTGCATCCCCCGCTCCAGTGCAGAAGGTTCCTGGGCAAAGGCCGGGACTATATAAGAAGTAAGAAGTATGAAACAAGAAGCAAGAGGCAAGAGGCAAGAATTAAGAATAAGGAAGGCAGCCGCAGGCGTTAGTCTGCGTATCAATGAGTATAGAAATAGCGAGCTTCCCATAAAGATGTTGACTATATCGGATTTTGCCTGCTCCGTCAAAGCCTATCGCATAAGATCCTCCTCTTACCCCCAAAAAAAAGGGCCCTTGTTTCCAAGGGCCCTATGAAAGGACATTACGATTTGTCCATCAGGTGACAATTTATGGATCAGGGTGTGAAGCTTGCGTCCCTAAGTTCACAGTCTTGTCAATCGTACCATGGCCACCTTGATACCCATACTTGTAGTTAAAGTCCTTGCTGGTACCGTCTCTGAACCAGGAGCTATAGCCCTGCTTCATGCCCATACCGGCAAATTTGTCAGGGCCTCCATAGGCTGCCATATAGGTAGGATCATCATCTGCCTTGTGATGCCAATCCCATACGTCAGAGACAACCCACTGGTCGATGATAAAGGCGTTGAGGTTGTCAGTTGGGAACCCATGAACGCCCTCACCGACAGCAGAACCTGTATTTCCAGTATCAGACACGTAAGAAGTGCAGGCAGCAGTTGTTGTCTTGGAGTCAGACTGCTTATAAGCACCCCCGCTGGCGCAACCCTCATGACTGCTAACCGGGGCTGCGAGCTGGAATATCTGGGTCAACTTGCCATAGATCCCCATGGTCTCATCCTTCGGACCCTTGAAATGGGTATTGGAAGCACTGGAAGTCCAGATGACCGCATAATCCGCCACATCCTGATCTAAGGTCTGGTCAATATTGAAATGTCTGGTGCTGCTCTTATAATCCCCACCAGCCTGTAATATGGTGGTTGCACCAAGATTGATTTCACCCCTCTGACCGTTGTAGAAGAGGATACTGAGGTTCTGGTCCAATGACCTGATCTCATCGTCTACCAAGTTTTCGCCAGGTTCTGTGAAGGCATGATCCAGTCTACTATCCTGGGCACCCACAGTCTGATAGAGCTCGTCCAGCACGGTGCCATCCCACTCATTGGCATTATCCTCAGTCTGAGGATCGGTTGCGTAGGTGTTGGCCTGGCAAGTCCATTGTGGTCCTGCAGACGGATCCGTTGATGCATTGGTGGATGTCCCCACAAACTTCGGACATGGAGCGGTATACGCCGGCGCACCTATGGGAAAATCAGTGTCAAGAAGCCCAATCGACCCGAATGGGTTCTTGCCGGTGATAAACCCGTAAGAGTCATCCGCCTTAAAACCCTCTGTGTCCCCTGCTACACTCTTCAGGATGGCTGAGCTGAGCTGCCAACCATGAGAACCATTCTCAACGAAATCGGTCTTTTTATAGTGGTTACCACCAACCTCAGTTGCAAGTGTTGTAGTAGTACCTCCTATAAAGTTCCCTTTATAAGCATGGTTTTCTGTGAACTCCCCTTTTACGTTCGTCAGTCCTGCAATGGCCTGGCCTGCCACTAATGCGACAGCTCCTGCTGTTAAAAGAGATATCATTATTTTTCTCATATCTTTTCACCTCCTTTCCCTGTCTGATTTGCTGTTTTTATTTCAGCAGACACGGTTAGGAGTAGATTGCAAGGGGTATGCCATGAGATGGGAAGAGGTGAGAGAAGTAAGAAGTAAGAAACAAGATGCAAGAAGCAAGAAAAAAGATTGCTGTAAAATCAAGGAGTTGGGATGTAAAAAAATAAGAAGTAAGAAACAAGAAGTTAGAAGTAAGATAGAAACCATTGGCTTAGCGGGATTATGGAGGGGATAGTTGATATCAAGAAATAAATGTTGTTTATTTTTTACACAAACGATAGATGATTGTGGAGAAGAAGAATAGGCATAACCTTCTGTTTTTAAAACTAAATATAAATATTGTGTACAAACACTACAATGTTCATCAGAGAGTGTGTATTCCATAACCAAAACCTCCTCCCTAAAAATAGAACCTGACCTGTCCCTTGAAATCCCACCCCTCCAAGTCAAGGAAGAGGGGGGCGATGCGGCCCTGTTTGAGGTCTGTATAGCGGACCAAATCACCCGGCTTTATAATATCCTTTTCAAGGGGATCTACGGTAAAGTAGTTGGCAAACCTGATCTTGCCAATCCCCCCAATGGTATAGTCTATATCCAATCCCACCGACAGCCACTTTTTTAAATAATACTCCCCCCCCACGCCGGCGTAGGTGGCATAGCCCCTCCCAACGGCCCCCGTTTCCGTAACCTTATAGAAGTCAAACCCCTCCTCAGGGGCATAGACGTGAAGCCAGACGTCCGTGGTCAGATAGGCCCTTGTGACAGCAAGAATCCCCATCTCCATATAAAACCTGGATGGGGGTTTCTTTTTCATACCTTGTTCTTCTCCAGACTTTTCTCCTTCTAACTTCTTATTTTTATCATCTGTCTTCTCTTTTTCTTCTGGTTTCTTACCTCCTGTCTCTGACTTCTCTCCCCATGTCCAATACCTCTTTGCCCCAAGCCAAAACTGATTCAAAGATAAAGAGAACCTTGTCTCCCTTGTGGCAGGGATCGGAAAACCGACAAAGAAAGACCTGATATCCCTCGCTGAAGAATCAAATGTTGCCATACTCCCGCCAAAGACGACCGCATAGGGGGGGGTAAGATCGGCCTGGACCTGCAATCCGGCCTTGGGCGTCTTCGGACTCATCTCCGGCATCTCAGGGCTGATCCCCTGATAGATTACCGGATAGGGGGAGGGCCTTGCCTCGGTGTTCCGGGGCCCAAGCTCTACCGCTCTGTTTTTTAAGACATAGTTAAGTTCATCGAGATGTGGGAGGTAATAGCCTTCGACTACGGAAAGACTCCATTGGATGGCGGCATGGGCGGGAGATAAGAAAGAAGTAAGAAGTAAGAAGTTAGAAGTAAGAAGAATGAGAAGCAAGAAGTCAGAAGTTAGATGTAAGATGTTAGATGTTAGAAAGAAGATAAATTTAGTAGGTTTGCCAGTTTTCAAGGAGACCATTGAGCATCTTTCCGACTTCATTATAGCTTTCAGATAATTTAGAATATATATCGCTATTGATGTACTTGCAATCTAAAGCAAAATTTAACCACACGATAGTTTCACATGCTGAGCCTATTGCGTCCACAAGATGTCTTTTAAAAATATTTTTATATCTCCTTTTTGCCCATCCTTCAGCGATGTTCGAAGATACGGATCTTGAGGAGTTCCGAATCTGGTTGCTTAAGGAATACATTTCCTCTTTGGGAAAATTCGCTGAAACATAAAATAATTCCATAGCAAGGCTATATGAAAGAGAATAGACCTTTAAATCTTTATAACTCTTAATACTCATCTTCCATCTAACTTCTAACTTCTGACTTCTCACCTCTAACTTCTAACCTCTCCCTCAGCTACCTATAGATAAATCCCGGCTTGACCAAGGCCACCACCGCCGGCAATACGATCAATGTCGCCAGGGAGCTGGTGAGCATGGCTAAAGGTACAAGAAAGCCTTCCATGTGGAGGTAGTAGCCTGTGAAGAGGAGTGTCACACCGCCTGCGGCCAGGGCTAATGCTACAAAGATGATCGCCTTTCCGGCAGTGAGCAGCGTCTTTTGTACAGCATCATCCATGTCTTCCGTCTTGCTTCTTACTTCTTCCTTCTCGCCTCTTGCTTCTTGCTTCTTGCCTCTTGCTTCTTGCTTCTTGCCTCTGACTTCTTCCCTTAACCTGTACAGCAGATATATCGAATAGTCCGCCCCGAAGCCGACCGCCATAGCAGATATCGCGGCAGTACCGACACCAAGACCAATCCCGGCTATACCCAAAACGCCAAAGTTTACCAGCACGGCAATGCCTAAGGGCAAAAGGACAAGTATGCCGCCCACAGGCGACCTTAAGACGATAGAAGTGATCGCAAAGACAATACCGGCGATCTGCAGGATGTTCCATATCTTCCCGGATACCATCGTCTGATTAAGGGCCATCATCACAGGGATACTGCCCGCAACGCCAACCTTGATGCCAGGGGGGAATTTCATGTCATTGCGAGCACCCGAAGGGTGCGAAGCAATCTCTTTTTCAGATTGCTTCGGGCCTTCGGCCCTCGCAATGACAGAGGGCAGGATTTCTGACTTCTGACTTCTGGCTTCTGACTTCTCACCAGGTGCATACTTCTTCACTATGGAAATCAGCTTCTCCCCTAACACCGTGCTGTCATCCCTCAGGAACACCCAGATGACGCTCTTCTGGTACTGGTAATCTAAGAAGCGGTCCATCTCTCCCTGTGACCCTGAGATGGAAAAGAGGAAGAGGTATTCTGAAATAGTCGCCTGTTCGTCTGGAATAGTGCGGTAGGCGGCATCGCCGCCGTGCATGCTCTGATTCATGGCCTTCACATAGTCCACATAGGACTGGGTCTTCCCCACCTCCGGGACCGATTCTATTTCATGCTGCAGGCCCTCAATGGCCCGCAGTACCGCAGGGTCCTTAAGGCTGTCAGGCTGACCTTCGATGTACACATAGAAGGTCGCTGTGCCTCCAAAGTATTTGTTCAGCGCGGCATCATCTTTTCTGAATTGAGTGGACTCAAAGAAGAGTCCCTTCAGACTATTGATGATAGTCAGCTTGTGGATACCGTAAAAGGAGATGGCGATAACCACTACAAGTCCAAGCCAGACAAGCCAGCTGCGATTAGAAACAAGATTTGAGACAGAGAGCAAGAATCTATCAAGGATGCTGAGCTCTTGAGGCCGACCATAAAGGTCGGCGCTACGTCCTTCCCCCATCAAGGGGGAAGGAGTCCCTTCTTGCCTCTTGCCTCTTGCCTCTTGCCTCTGACCTGCCCCCTTCCTGGGCGGCCGCATCAGAGACCTTGCGGCTGGAATAAATGTCATTTCAAGAATCAGGGCGCTCAGGATGCCAAAGGCGGTAAAAAGGCCGAAGGACTGGAACGTCTTTAGCTTAAAGGTGAGAAGAGACGCGAAGCTCGCGGCTGCCACAATGCCTGCCGTTATCATCACAGGACCGATCTTGGTCAGGGACGCTACCACGGCCTGTCTTGATATCTCTGCACCCCAGTGGCTCTCAGAGCTATCTTGTGGGGGATAAACCCCCACGCTACTGTAGCGCCGACCTTCATGGTCGGCCTCTTTGGGCTCAATATCTGACTTCTGACTTCTGACTTCTGACTTCTCACTTTCCAGCTCTTCATAATAGCGTTTCAATATCTGCACCGAATGTCCTGCGGCAACGGCGAGTATGAGGATCGGGGTCATCATATTCCAGGGATCAAGGGGGATCTTAAAAACCCCCATAAGACCGACAGCCCATACAACGCTCAGGAGGGCACAGACAATCGGGAGGATCATTCCCTGGATGCTCCTGAACGCAAAATAGAGGACAAACATGATGATGAAGAGGGCCAATGGATAGATGTACCGGCTCATCCTCCAGGAGTCTGCCTCAAGAAAGGAGAGCGCTACCGGCAGACCGCCCACGTAGATCTCCGTGTTGGCATCCTTATACTTATCTACGATTTCCAGTACCTTTTTATGTATCGTGGCATCACTGACATACCACTGCTCCCATTCCTTTTCACCGCCGCCAGAGGCCGGCCAGCCCCCTTTACCCCCTGTCGGCCATTTCCCTCCCTGGCCTTCAGCAGGCTTCCCCCCCTGCCACTTCTTCCAGTCCTCCTCCGCCCAGGCAACACCTTCTTGCTTCTTACTTCTGACTTCTGACTTCTGCCTTTCTCCGTTCTCTGTCTTCTGCCACCAGTCCCCTGCCCCACCCTTGAAGTCTAAGATAATCGCGGCTACGGTCCCATCCGCTGAGATGAGGCTGTTGATAAACATGGGATTGGAGTATACACGCTGTTTTAATACCGCCATCCCCTCAGGGGTATACTCAATCCCTTCAAGGAGGCCCTTTATCTCTAAGGAATCGCCCTCTGCCTTTACATACTTGACCTTACGGTCTGCGATGCTGACTACGTTATTTTCTAATATGCCCGGCAGCTTCTTTGCCTCCTCATTGATGAGCCGTATCTTTTCGACATCCTGGGGGTTAAAGATGTCACCATCCTTCGATGCAACTCCGATGACCACGACACGGCTCCCGCCAAACTGCTTTTCTATTTCGTTGTTCAGTTTTACATAGGGGTGATCCTGCGGGAGGATGGCCTTTGGATCCAGCACCATGTGAAGATCTTTAAACTGATAGGCAAAGAAGGCCGTAGCAAAGATGGCCAGAATAATGATGGTTACAGGAAAACGGACAATGCGTTCTATGTGTTTGCGCAGCATATTAAAACTCCTTTCAGAAACTGTACTTCACCTCCATATACATCCTGTCATCATCATCAAAGTACCCAAAGAAGTTTAATCTTCCGGCATCCGGACCCGGATCTCCGGAAAAGACATCGGCCCCGAAGAGAAATGTTATCCTATCTGTATAGCGATATTCAAGCTTTGGACGGAACAGGTATTCCTTCCTGTTGATCAGGGATATTGCCAGGAGCTGCGGCACCATTGTCCCATAGCGGATCTCCTTCCTCGCGAAGAGGGACGCCGCATCCTCGTGCCGTTTCTGTTGAATATCTGAAGTATGATTCAAAATGATATCCTGTGAGAAATTCAATGAGATATCTGCCCCATAGAGGACCGTCTTTAATCCAACCACATGCTTGATATAATCCCGCTGGATTTCATTGAACACGGCCTCGTCTGTTCCACAGGCCGTACAGGTCCCCCAATACTTTCCGTCGACATAGGAAAACTCCCCTTCAACAACGATCTTCCCAAAACTCTTTGCAAGACCTGCCCCGTAGGATTGCAGCCTCCTGTAACGCGGGAAGAACGTCACCTCAGGGGATATGCCAAGGTTTCCAAGACCCAGCCCTGTAATGGTCCTGAAGGCCGCCGGAAAATCGTCCCAGTGATACAGGTAGGCGAATACAAACTCATACCCCCCAAGACTGCCGGAGGTGCGTAGCCCGGCCTCACTGTTTTCAAAGTTCCTCGGCACCTTTTTCAGATCAGGCAATTTCTGAAACTGTGACCACTCAGAGCGCAGGGGCGCAGGCTCATGTCCCCTGACATCGGGTATCCATAATCCTTCGATGGTCAATGGACCAACGTAGTAGTCCCCCTTGACCATCCAGAGTGGGATATAACGATCAGAGACATCCCGTAATATATGCTCCTTAAAATCAAGCGGGTTTACCTCATCAATGATACGCCAACCCTCTACAATTCCCCACCGGATGATCTGTTTTCCCACCCTCAGGTCCATATTACTAAAGAATATGTCAAAGTAAAACTCCTTGAGGTCTATGCCATATTTGTCTATCTTGATGTCTCTCAGATTTTCGATGTCAGGCTCAGGCTTTCCAGGA